>DAHUXU010000550.1 GCA_027307005.1 Gemmatimonadota bacterium | reverse complement strand
CCTCGAGGGAGCGTTGGTCGTGCGCGATTCCGGCACTGCGCCATCGGCCGATGACCACTCGTTCTTTCTCAAGGGTGCCCAGAACGACGAGGGATTCCCGATCGAGATCAACGGGCAAGTGAACCCGGACACGGTCATCCTGCACGTGGGTCGGCCGGCACGAGTCCGCCTGATGAATCTCTCGACGTTCAACGGGGCGCCCGTTTTTTCGCTCACGACGCGTCCCGACAGCGCGTTCACGTTGGCGCGGGACACGATGGTGGCCGAGTGGCGCTCGGTCGCCAAGGACGGATTCGATCTGCCTGCTGCGGCGCAGCGGCTCCGGCCCGCGCGACAGATCGTCGGCGTCGGAGAGACCTACGATTTCGACTACCGTCCGGGCGAGCCGGGGCACCTCCTGCTGGAAGTTCGCACCAGGGGCGGACAGCTCTTGGTCAGAGTGCCCATTCTGGTGGAGTGAGGGCTGCCTAACGATTGCATCGCGCCGGGCCCCGTGAGCGTGTGCAGGTCGAGGCGATCCCCGGAACGGCCTTACTATAGTAGTTCGGTACTTCTTCGGTCGCGCATGACCGCCCTCAGCCGCGCCCGAAGGGCGATGCGTGTCCGGATTCCAGATCCAGGGCTCGCGCTCCGGACACGCGCTCGGCGCCGGTCGTCCCGCCTAACGGGCCGCCGATGACCAGCAGGGAGCTCCCGCCACGGATGCGCCGATGGGCACGGCGACGCACGCGATCGTGAACAGGATCTCCGCTTCCAGGCGGCCGCGCACGGAGAATCTCCGCGCGGCCCGGGGCACGATCAGCCCCGCGCCGGCGAGGACTACGAACGCCACGTGGCTGGCGAGCGCCGCTCGGACAGTGCTCCCCTTGCCACCCGCGGCGCGGGATGTACATCCTAACGGCGCCGCCTGCAGTCCCGGTCGAGCGCTTCCGCCTCTCGCTGTCCCTCATCTCCTTCGCCCACGGCCGTGCTCCATATCCATCTCGGCGCCATCGACTACGCCATTCTCCTCATCTACTTCGCGTTTGTCCTCGGCATCGGCGTCGTCCTGAAACGATTCGTCAAGAGCAGCGAAGACTTCTTCCTCTCGGGACGCAGCATCCCCGCCTGGATCGCCGGACTCGCCTTCATCTCCGCCAACCTCGGCGCCCAGGAAGTGATCGGCATGGGCGCCTCGGGCGCCAAGTACGGGATGATGACCAGCCACTTCTACTGGCTCGGCGCCATCCCCGCCATGGTGTTCGTGGGCGTGTTCATGATGCCGTTCTACTACGGGTCGCGCGCGCGGTCCGTGCCGGAATACCTCCCGCTTCGCTTCGACGAGAAAACCCGCGGCTTCAACGCCATCACGTTTGCCGTGATGACGGTGTTCTCGTCCGGCATTTCCATGTACGCGCTGGCGAGCCTCCTCGAGCTCATCCTCGGCTGGAACTTCAACACGAGCATCGTGCTCTCGGCGGCGATCGTCCTCGTCTACATCTTCCTCGGCGGCCTAACGTCGGCGATCTACAACGAAGTGCTCCAGTTCTTCCTCATCGTCTTCGGCTTCCTGCCCCTCGTGCTCCTCGGACTCAAGGACGTCGGCGGTTGGGCAGGTCTGACGGCGAAGTTGCAGGTGGTCGCCACGCAGGCCGGCTACGCCAAGGGCGCCTGGTCCCACTCGTGGCAGTACCTCGGCTCGGGCAGTGCGAACCCCATGGGGGTCGACTGGATCGGCATGGTCATGGGACTCGGCTTCGTGCTGTCGTTCGGCTACTGGTGTACCGACTTCCTGGTCATCCAGCGCGCCATGGCCGCCGATTCGATGACCGATGCGCGACGCACGCCGCTCCTCGCCGCGTTCCCCAAGATGCTGTTCCCGGCGCTCGTGATTCTTCCCGGTATGATCGCGATCGCGTTGCACGTCACGCGCAACGGCCTGCTGCCGATCGGCCCCGACGGAACGCCTAACTACAACATGGCGGTCCCGGTGATGTTGGGCCGCTATCTCCCCACTGGTGTGCTTGGACTCGGCCTCACGGCGCTCATGGCGTCGTTCATGTCGGGGATGGCCGGCAACGTCACGGCCTTCAACACCGTGTGGACCTACGACATCTACCAGTCGTACATCCGGCCCGGGCGGTCGGACCGGCACTACCTGTGGATGGGGCACACGGCGACGGTGTTCGGCATTTTGTTCAGCGTGGCGGCGGCGTACGCCACCACGCGGTTCAACAACATCATGGACATGCTGCAGCTCGTGTTCGCCTTCGTGAACGCGCCGTTGTTCGCGACGTTCCTGCTCGGCATGTTCTGGCGGCGCACCACGGGGCACGGCGCGTTCTTCGGGCTCATCACGGGGACGCTCGTTGCGGCGGTCCACGATGGCCTAACGCTGCCGCACGGCGCCGTGCCCGGGATCAAGGGCGCGTATCTCGGCGCGGCGCTTCACA
>DAHUXU010000053.1 GCA_027307005.1 Gemmatimonadota bacterium | reverse complement strand
CCGCCGGCGTGCCGCACGCAAAACCAAAACCCATGTAATGCGCAAAAAGTGCGGGTTGTCGCGCCGCACAACGATGCGCTAGTGTAGGGTGTTCGTTCCACCTTGAGGTCCACATGCGCTTGCATCGTTTCGTGAAGTTCTCCGCTACGCTGGCGTTTTCGTTCGTTGCGATCCTGACTCTGAACGCGCAGTCCACTCTTTCACCTGAGCTACGCAGCAAGATCGATGAGGCGGCGCAGCAAGTCCTGAAGTCGACCGGCGTACCTTCCGCTTCGCTTGCCGTGGTGCAGGATGGGAAGATTGCCTACCTGCAGGCCTACGGCGCTGCGCGTCTCGATCCGCAGATGGCGGCGACGCCCGCCATGCGTTACAGCATCGGATCGATCAGCAAACAGTTCACGGCCGCGGCGGTGATGTTACTAGTGCAACAAGGCAAGCTGTCTTTGGATGATCCGGTGTCGAAGTACATCCCGGGTTTAACCGAAGGCGATAAGGTGACGATCCGCCAGTTGCTGTCCCACACATCCGGTTACCAGGATTTCTGGCCGCAGGACTACGTGCCGCCGGACATGGAGCAGTCCACGACGCCGCAGCACATCATCGACCGGTGGGCCAAGCAGCCGCTCGACTTCGAGCCGGGCACCAAGTGGCAGTACAGCAACACGAACTTCATCATCGCGGGTCTCATCGTCCAAAAGGCGAGCGGCACGCCGTTCACGAAATTCATCCATACGCGCATTCTCGACCCGCTCGGCCTCACGACCGCGGTGGATTTCGATGCGCTCGGTCCGTCGGCGGCGCAGCCCATCGGGTACATGCGGTATGGCCTCGGTCCGTTGCGGCCCTCGACGCCCACCGGTCCGGGCTGGATGTTCGGCGCCGGCGAGCTGGCCATGACGCCGACCGACCTCGCGAAGTGGGACATCTCGATGATCAAGCAGTCGGTCTTGTCCCCGGCCTCGTACAAGGCCATGTAGACGACGGTGCTGCTCAAGAACGGCGTCAGCTCCGGCTATGGGTTAGGCGTCGAGGTGGGGCAGGT
Source organism: Gemmatimonadota bacterium (assembly GCA_027307005.1). Classification (GTDB taxonomy): domain Bacteria; phylum Gemmatimonadota; class Gemmatimonadetes; order Gemmatimonadales; family Gemmatimonadaceae; genus JADGGM01. Next base: position 2,251 of record DAHUXU010000053.1, on the reverse strand, counting down.
GGGCGGCCACCGCATGATCTCGCACTCCGGCGAAGTGTCGGGCTTCACGGCGGAGAACATGGTGTTCCCCGACGACAGCGCGGCGATCGTGGTGCTGACCAACCAGGATGCGGCGCCGGCGTCCGGCGCCATCGCGCAGCAGGTCTCGCGGGTGCTGTTCACCACCGAGGATGCGATGACCGCGGAGCGGACGGCGCGCGCCCGGAGCATCTTCGAGGGACTGCAGAAGGGCACGGTGGACCGCTCGGTGTTCACGCCGGACGCGAACGCGTATTTCAGCGCCGCGGCGATGCAGGATTTCGCGACGGGCCTCGGTCCGTTAGGCGCGCCGACGGGCTTCGTGCAGATCGGCCAGACGAACCGCGGCGGCATGATCGAGCGCGTGTATCGCGTCACGGTCCAGGGACGCGTGCTGCGCGTGTGGACGTACGAGATGCCTAACGGCCAGCTCGAGCAGTACCAGGTGGCGCCGGCCAGCTAGCCCCGAGCGCCGAGCGCTCGCTCGGCGCCGCGAGCGCTCCGCGCCGCGGGCCATTGTGCCCGCGACCGGATCTGCGCAGCCTTGAGAGGACCGCGAACGCCGCTCTCACCGCACCGCCATGCCCGATCCCCGCCGCCCCACTCCACCCTTCGTTCTGTCGCCCGACCTCCGCGAGCGCCTGCGGCCGGATCTCGACTTCGAGGCATTCGAGCGCCTGCTCACCGTGCTCCCCGAACAGGCGCGCCAGCTCCTGCTCCGGCTCGCCGCTCGCCAGCCCGACCTGCTCGCCATCTGGGAAGCTGCCCCCGCACTCCGCGCCGAGGAACGCGGCGTGGACCCCCGATCCGAACAGTATCGGAATCCGCGCCTCCAGATGCACGTCGTCCCCCGCCTCGAGGATGTGTCGCTCTCCGATCCCGTCCTGCAGCGCATGCTGCGCGAGGTGCTGCCGCCGAAGACGAAGTAGCGCGATGGCCGCATGCACGACGGCCCGCCGGAGGGCGGGCCGTCGGTGCTTCCGTTGCTGCCTAACGAGCGGCGCTCATGCACGCCGCATCGCGCGCAACCGTCCGTCCGAGGCGTCGTCCAGGCGCAGCGGCGGACGCGCCGGCTCCTCGTCGCGCACCGCTTCCGCCGGACGCCGGCGATACTGCACCAGATCTTCGCCCAACGTGACGAGCGCCCGGGTCACCACCGTGCTCGCCAACGGCTCGGGAATACCCATCACGCGCACATAGCTCTCGATCGCGCGGTCGAACGGCAGATCCTCGGCTAACGTGTCCACGAACATCATCGCGTTGTCCACGTGCGCCCGAATGACCGACTCCTCAGCGCGCGCCTGCGCCAGCCGCAACCGCTTCTCGGCCGCTGCGTTCAACTTGCGCGCGAATATGCGTTCAGGAAACAGCTTGCCCAGCATGGAATGCTCCGACGGTGGAGTGGAGAAGCCGCCATCAACGGCGGCCCGGGAACCCTCGACCTCCCGTTCAAGCAGAGATCGTACCAATCGGGCCCCTGTCAAAATATGACGTACGGAGGGCCCCGCTGGATTCATCGCTGGCGCTAGCCGCGAATTGGCCCGCTCCGGGACGGCGCGGCCGGCGCCGCGTCCCGCGCATCGAAACGTTCCTCGCGATCCACGCGCCGCGCGCGTGCCAATTCGGCCAGGCTGGCGAGGAAGATCAGCGCCATGATCGTGGCGGACGTGACACACCAAATGCAGATCGCGTGGATGACGAATAATTCCTTCGACGTCAGCCACGCAGAAAACAGCACGCTCCACGCCGAGAGCGCCACGAGCAGCAACGCGACCTGTCGTTCGAGCGTGTCCCGCTGCAGAGAGACCAGCGCGAGCACGAGCAGCACCACGTAGCTCGCCAGCCCCCACGCCGCAACCGGCAGCCCGAGAAACATCGCCCAACGAGACGTGTTCACACGCTCGCATGAGCCGACGTTGCATACGAGCTGGCCGATCACGCCGACCTTGAACAACGTGAGATACAGCGCGATGAGCGCGCCGACGAGCGCCAGCAGCGCGATGATCAGCCGCGCACTGCGCGTCACGGCGTGCCGCTCGCTTGTTTCGCCGCTGAGCTGTCGCCGTGCGACGCCGCCTTGGCCTCCATCGCCGCCGTGTCGACATACGCCTTGAACATGTCGTACGGAATCGCGCCGGGAATCTGCTTGGTGCCGATCACGAACGTCGGCGTCGAGTTCACCCCGCGCCGCATGCCCTCATCGTGGTTGGCTTTGATCTCCGGCAGATGCTTC
>DAHUXU010000491.1 GCA_027307005.1 Gemmatimonadota bacterium | reverse complement strand
TGCTCATCGCCGACATCGACCGGGCCTACGGAGCCGACGCCGGCCGCGAGCTGGTGGAGGGCATCGTGGCGCTCCGCTCGTCGGGCGCGCTGCCCGGCGGCGGGTTCGGCCGGCGCAACCAGGCGCCGCTCGTCGAGACCGGCGACTACCTCGTCACCATCACCGCCAACGGACAGACCATGAAGCAGGTCCTGCGCGTCGACCGCGTGAGCGGCAGCGACGATGCAGCGATCGGGGACGAGACCCTGGACTTCGATCCGTAACCGGCGCCGCGGCGCAGGTCAGGCGTTAGGCACGGCCCGGGCGGCGAGCGCTGCCCGGGCCGTGCCGCACCGGTCAGCCCGCCGCCGGAGGCGCGAGCAGCGGCGCCAGACAGGCGGCCGCCAACGCGTCGGTGCTGAGGATCGGCGCGTCGTCCCGACCTGCGGGCTGCCATCCCCATCCCTCGGGCGTCTGCACCTGGCGATACACATCGGCGCGCAGGATGGTCGCCGCCGCCGACTCGCGCCGCCGCGTGGCGCCGCGGACCGCCACCACCCCCAGCCATTCGATCACCTGCAGCTCGCCTAACGACACGTCGGTGAACTGCGCCGCGAACCACGACACGCTCACCGCGCGCTCCGCGCCCTGCACCACGCACCGGTCCGGCGACCGGTACGGCACGAGCGCCGACGCCGACTGCTCCGCCGATACGCCCGGCCCCGGGATGCGATGCTTGATGTCGGCCACCATCTTGTCGAGGAGACGCTCGAGCTCGCGCCGCGCCGCCGCGCGCTGCTGTGGCGTTAGGCGCGACCCCGCGTCGGCCGCCCCGACCCCCGACAGCTCGTCGATCCGTCCCTCGTCCCCCTCGCCCACATCCACCGGCTCGGCAGGCGCCCCAACCCCTTCGCTCGGCGTCGGCTTTCGCTGCATGGGTCCTCGCGGAATGTCCGCACCGCTACGTCGTGATCCAGCGCTCGCGCGCCCCAGACGATGAAGATCGGCGGAGGAGCGACCAGCGCGAGCTCGCACGCGCTGGGATAGTCCCGAAAGGTACACCGCCACCGCGCCGAGCGCGCGCCGCCCGAAGAGACCCCGACTACCGGAGCACGATCACCCCCGCCGACCCGGGAGCCGCTGGATCCGCATCGCGCGGCCCCGTGGGTCCACCGCGACGCGCTTTCGCGCTCCACTCTTCGATTGCGATCTCGATGAATGCCGTCGCACCCAGATGCGCATCCGGAATCGCCTCGTAGTCGCGACCCGCGGTCCGCCCTGGATAGTAGCGCGCCACCATGTCGTGCAGCAGCGCGCGTTGGACTTCCGCGGGCGGCGCATCGACCGCACGGCCGAACACCACCACCGATCGATAGTTCACCGAGTGGTAGAGCGCCGTCCGCGAGTACACGAGCCCGTCCACCAGCGTGACCTCGATGCACACTGGCGCACGCGTCGCGAGATGGCGCACCAGCCGGCTGTGATGGCCGCCGTGCAGATACACACTCGTCGGCCGACTCGCGTCGAAGTGATACGTCATCGGCAGCACGAACGGCTGGCCCTCCATCGCGAAGGCCACGTGCGCCACAACACCTTCGGCGAGAATCGATGCTGCTTCGTCCGGAATGCCGCGATCGGGATGCACCCGCAGCATCGCGCGGTTGGTCGTCCGTTCGTCCGCGTACGCGAACGGCGATGTCGTGGTCGATGAGAGCGGCCGAGTCATTTTCCAAGTCGTGTCGAGGTGTTGACGCTGGCGCGAGACCCTGCGCGTGCGTATCGTACGCCAGTACTGGACTTGTCAAAAGTGCCAGAACTTCACCAATCGACCATGCCAGACGATTCCGCCCGCATGCACCGTCCAACCGGGCATCGCGTTCCCAGCGCGCCGAGCATCCTCGTGCGGTTGGACACGTCGCGCGACGAGCCGCTCCACCATCAGGTGTACGCGGACATTCGCGACGCCATTCTCGCCGGGCGTATCGCCGCACGGTCTCAGCTCCCTTCCACGCGATTGCTCGCCAAGGAGCTCGAGATCTCCCGCACGACCGTCGCACTCGCCTTCGACCAACTGCGCGCCGAAGGGTTTCTCGAGACCCGCGAGCGCGGAGGCACGTACGTCGCCGCGACGATTCCCGACCGCGCGCTCTCGGTTGCGCCGCATCCCTTGCGTCGCGCCGCAGCGCACTCGCGCCCAACGACGCGCGCCACTTCCCCGGCTATCGTTAGCACGCCATCGCGGCGGGGCGCGGCACTGGCAGCGCTCGCCACGCCGAGCATTGCGCTGTCGCGGCTCCAGCCGCGCGCGTTTCGGACCGGCGTGCCGTCGCTCGACGCGTTCCCGTACCGGGTGTGGGGTCAGATCTCGGCGCGCCTCTGGCGTCGGGCGCCGCGCGCGCTGCTCGCCTACGGAGTGCCTAACGGATACGAGCCGCTGCGGAAAGCGATCGCGCACTACCTGGCGGTGTCGCGCGGCGCGTGCTGCAGCAGCGAGCAGGTGATCGTCGTCGGCGGCTCGCAGGAAGCACTCTACCTCGCCGCGCACGTCTTGATCGAGCCGGGCGAGAGGGCATGGATCGAGAACCCCGGCTACCCCGGCGCACGCAATGCGCTGTCGGCCGCCGGCGCCCGCCTCGTCGGCGTGCCGCTCGACGCCGAAGGCCTCGACATCTCGAGCGGGCGCACGCTCGCACCGGATGCGCGCATCGCGTACATCACCCCATCGCACCAGTACCCGCTCGGCGTCACGATGACCATCGGTCGCCGCCTCGCGATGCTCGAGTGGGCGCGCGAATCCGGCGCGTGGATCCTCGAAGATGACTACGACAGCGAATTCAGGTACACCAGCCGTCCGCTCCCATCGCTGCAGGGACTCGATGCCGCCGGCGGAGATCAGCCGGCTCGCGTCATCTACATCGGCTCGTTCAGCAAGACGCTGTTTCCCGCATTGCGGATCGGATTCCTCGTGGTGCCCCCGATGCTCGTCGACGCGTTCAGCGCAGCGCGCTCGGTGATCGACCGCCAATCGCCGACCTTCGAGCAAGCAGTGCTCGCCGAATTCATTGCCGAGGGACACTTTGTGCGGCACGTTCGGCGCATGCGGGCCCTCTACGCCGAGCGCCAATACGCCTTGCTGCGCGGAATCGAGAATGGACCGTTGATGAATCACATCGAGGCGTCGCGGTCGGACGCTGGCATGCACCTTGTGGGATGGTTGCGCCACGTCGCCGATGACCGACGTGCTTCATCGCTCGCGCTGGAGGACGGCATCGAGGCGCAGCCCTTGTCGGCCATGTCGCTTGGCGACTCGCCGCGGGCGGCCTTGCTGCTCGGCTACGCGGCGTTCACGCCGGCGACGCTCTTGCGGTCGAGCGAGCGCCTGGCTTCAGTGCTCGATGGATTGCGCAAGCAGTCACCGGCCGCAGGTCACAATCCGAACGTTGCGCGTCGCATTCATCATACATAGTATGACCACATGACTAACCCAACTTCCTTCGCCAGGCGCCGATTGGTCGACGAGGTCATCGATCATTTTCGCGCCGAGATCTCGAGCGGCCGGCTTACGACCGGTTCGCGGCTCCCACCGGAAGCAAAGTTGACCGCGCAGCTGGGCGTCAGCCGGACGACGCTCCGAGAAGCGATGGTCGTGCTGTCACACAACGGCCTCGTCGATGTACGACAAGGTGACGGCACCTTCGTGCGGAGCGACAACTCGACCGACCGAGACGACTTGGCTCATCGGCCGGTGGTCGAACTGCTCGAAGCACAGCGGCCAATCATCCTCGGCCTCGTGAGACTGGCCGCGTCTCGTCGCACAGAGCAGGACGCAACTCGGCTTGGCCAGCTGGCCACCGCGTTGGAAGCGGCGCAAGACAACGACCTCGTCACTGATGCTGATACGCTCGAGTCAGGCTTGGCCGCCGCCGCCCACAGCGATCTACTGGCGCAGCTCCATCGGCAAATCTCGACCGCGCTGCGCGCCAAAACGAGCGCACGAGCCGCGAGCGCCGACTCCAGCGCTACCGTCTATCTCGCCCGGTGTGCGCGGGCTATTGTCGATCGCGATGCGGAATCCGCCGATCGGAACGCCCGCCTCTGGCTCGCGGCGCAGGCATCGTCGCTTGCGCCGGAGCAGATAAAACTGGATTACGCGGCCCCCGATGTCAGGCGCGGTCCTCGAGCCAGCCATGCCCGGCGCCCAGACGTGAGCACCGGAGATCGTTAGCCCTCGTTGGAAATATCATCAGACGTATGATGTTTCGCCTGGCGCGGTCAGCGCTACTCGTTGCAGCCATCGCTGTCACTGGCCGAGCCGTCGATGGTGCCGCACAGACCATGGCGATGCCGGGAATGATCGACTCGACCATGCACATGACTGGTGTGTTGTCGCTCCCCATGAGTCGAGAAGGTTCCGGAACGTCCTGGTTGCCGGATGCCTCGCCGATGATGGCCAATCATTTCGCGGCCGGCGCCTGGGACTTCATGTTTCATTACCGCGCCTTCGTGTACTACGATCGGCAAAACGACGCCGACCCCTCGCGCCGCGGCGACGATCAGATCGGCAGCGTCAACTGGGCAATGCTCATGGCCGGTCACGATCTTTGGAGTGGCCGCCTGCAGCTCCGCGCCATGATGAGCGCCGAACCATGGACCGTCGGCGCCGCCGGTTATCCTCTGCTCCTGCAATCCGGCGAGTCCTACCACGGTCGGCCGCTGCACGATCGCCAGCATCCGCATGACCTGTTCATGGAGCTGGCGGCAATCTATTCCCACGCGTTAGGTCAGAACCTGGCGTTCCAGGCCTACCTCGCCCCGGTCGGCGAGCCGGCCACGGGACCCGTCGCCTTTCCGCACCGGCCATCGGCATCGGGTGATCCCTTTGCCCCGCTCGGACACCATTGGCAGGACGCGACGCACATCTCCTATGGCGTCGTGACCGCGGGCCTGTTCTCCAGATCCTGGAAGCTCGAGACATCCATTTTCAACGGCCGCGAGCCGGACCAGGATCGGACGAACTTCGACTACAAGGGCCGGAGCCTGGACTCCTACTCGGCGCGTTTCACCGCAAATCCGGACAGGACGTGGAGCCTCAGCGCCTCATATGCGTACTTCAAGAGTCCTGAAGCGTTGGATCCCGGACTCTCCGAGCAGCGCATCAGCGCATCGGCGTTGAACACGCGGTCCATCTGGACGTCCGGAGAGTGGGCGAGCGCCCTGATTTACGGCGCCAACCGGTTCCAGCACACCGACTCCTGGTCGAACAGCCTGCTCTTCGAGAGCAACCTGGCGGTTGACGCGTGGAACTCGGTATTCGGTCGGATCGAGTATGTCGCCAAGAGTGCCGCCGACCTCGACATCACCGACCGGCCTCCGGAGGCGCGCTTCGACGTGGGCTCGATCGCATTCGGATACATCCGCGAAATCGCGCGCTATCCCGGCGGATCGTTAGGCGCGGGCGGCCGGTATGCGATCGACCTCGTTCCGCGCAGCCTTGCGCCACTCTACGGATCGCGAACCCCGACCGGATTCTCTGTCTACCTTCGCTTCCGCCCGCGGGCGCTGCGCTCGGCCGGCACGTCCCGCATGGCCGATTCGCCTAACGGAACCGGCCCGGCCCGCTGACGCGGGAGCGGCGGAGCGGCGCAGCGGCGCAGCGGCGCCGATACGCGCCGGGGGGTTTGCGAGAGGCGCGGGCCGGAATCGAACCGGCGAATAGCGGTTTTGCAGACCGCTGCCTTACCACTTGGCTACCGCGCCGTGACTGCGACGTAAGGTATTGTGCGACTACTACTTCCTCAAGTTCAGTCTAGTTCTTGATTGCTCGCCTCAAATCCATCATAGGGAAAATGTCAGGGACTAAAGGCTCGTTCACGCGATCTTGATTGCGGTACGCGCTATTGCTGCACGCTCCGCCCGCTCTTGGGCCGTCGTCCCGTTCAGGCTCGCCGCAATCGCCGCCGCATCTGGCTCGAAGTACGCCTCTGGCGAATGCGCCGCGTACCGCATGGTCATCGCTGGCGTCGAGTGCCCGAGCAGTTTTTGCAGACGAGCCATCGGGACGCCTGCCTGCGCTGCATGAACACCGAACGTGTGCCGCAGATCGTGAATTGTAATATCGTGCAAACCAGCTGCCTTCGTAGCTTTTTGAAACGCGCGCCGCGCTGAACGATAGTCGCCCAACCTTCCCGGGAACACGAGATCAGTTGAGCTGTTCGGTACCGTGACCTCGTGCTGCGCGAGCATCGCCGCCAACTCTTCGGGTATCGGCACATCTCGCGCACTTCCCGCCGTTTTTAGGCGACGCCCATAGCGTCCATGCACCGAGAGGCGCTTTTCAGTGAGGCGCACGTCCGCCCACCGCAGCCCTTGCGCTTCGCCCACACGAAGCCCGGTGTACACAAGCAGTGCAAAGAGCGGCCACCACTCGGGCGACATGTTGTCACGCAGCGCCACGAGGTCGTCGGCCGTCAGGTAACGCTCCCGCCCGCTGGACTCCCGCTCCTTCTGGACCTTGAGACGCGGCACCGAGAGCCCTCTCACCTCTTCCGCCCACCGGAGGAAACTCTTCAACGCGACCAGGTCACGATTGACCGTTGCGCCGCTTTTCTTTGCCTGCTTCCTCATGGTGTGATATTCGACGGTGAAGCCGGTTGTCAGATCACTCAGAAAAGCATCGCGGCCGTTTGGCAATGCGGCGAAAAATCCTTGCCATGATTGCGCGTAGCGTTCGATCGTGCGAGGCGCGAACGGTCTCCGCGTGCGCGGCGAAATCGCCGCAGGGGAGTGGAGCCACTCCAACCACTCGTCAACAAGCGGCCCAAGCGCTGGCGAGACGGCCCGTGCTGCTGCGTGTTCAAGTTCCGCGCGGTTCGTCTGCCACAGCTCATGTACGTCCGCGAGGCTCAAGCGACCGTCTGCGATCATGGCCAACAGGTCGCGACGACCCGCATCGCGCAACGACTCGACCGTGCGCATCATCGCATTTGCACGGGTCTTGTTGGTGCTGTGCGTGCTCCGCTGGATGCGCGGTATGCCCTGTCCGCGCCAGTCGCAGTCAACCCACCACTCCGGCGAACGCTTGCCCGCCGTCCTTCGCAGGTAGATGCCCATGAAATCTCCCTCGCTCAACAGTTGTGCTCACGATACCAAGCTGGACGCAGATTGTCTCGCCCCTTCATCCATAATACTATCGATCGTGATAATATCAACCATGCCTATAGCTCATCAACAACAGACCATATGCGACTGCGACTCAAGGAACTACTAGACGAACGCGACATGTCCGCCTACGCGCTCGTGAAGTCTTCAAACGGTCGCATCGACATGACGACAGCGTACCGAATACTTCAGCAGGACGGCCGGCTGCGCTTTTTCAGTGCGGAGCTGCTAGACACCTTGCTCGAACTACTCGGAGTCACGATCGCCGAGCTACTGGAGCCGGAGCCTACGAAGCGCAAACCGCGCAGCGCGCGCCGATCGAATGCCCAGCGCGCTGGCAAGTCGGGTAGGAGACGGTAGGATTTGAGAGGGGGTGTGGCAGGGTTCGGGCCGGCAGTACTTCGCGTGTGTCTAGGGGTGTCATGTAAAACCCGCGCCGTTCCCAACGCTTTTTCTCTGAGTTTCTCTGAGTTAGGCATCGAGGCCCGTAGAAGCCCGATCATCCCCGGGCCATAGTTGGACACCAACTCGCAAGAGAAACTGTCACAGCGTGTCTGCGAGCTGGGATTACCTGCCATTCTACCGGCACAACGTAACCCCATTTCGCGCTTGCCAACCGATCAAGCCGTCATTCGCCGAAATCCTGCAATGCCTTCGTGGCCGCACGTCACCGTCAACCTTTGGGCGCTCTCCGAACGCCTGCCAATCTGGTTCTTGTCAATGTGGTCAAGCCCGCCAAACTGACATCAACTCTTCGGCCAGCGCGTCGTGCTCGATTCTCGCGCCTAGTTAGGCCGCGCGAAAACCACATTGCCATGTTGAGCGAGTATTCTAGTAATTGCAGTGGAAGTTATTAGGGGAGCAGTAAGTTGAACCGAGAGAACTGCCCTCTCTCTTCATCGACCTGGGTAAGGACACGGACGTGAGGCTAGCATCAATCGGTGCAGATCGAGCCTCACTGACAGTGCCGGGAATCTGAGCCTCTGACGAAGGCAACTCCCAGGTCCAGACGCCGGTCGTGCCGTTCGAACGGCGCTCCCGCACGCTCACAACGCCGACGCGCTTCTTCGCCCTGTCCAGCGTTCGCTTGTTGATTCCCTCTGCGTGCGCTCGCGCCTGAATGACCGTGGCGCGTACTGGTCCGCCCTGTAGCTCCTTCATGAGAAAGCCGAGTGCTGACCCGATAGCACCGGATGATCGCACCTTGTCGCCCGGAATCCATAACGCGGTAGCACTCGCAAGGCGCTCCAGTTCTTCGACGGTGCCCCCGAGAGCGAGCCAGTCAGTCACGTCGCCCTTCGGCGGAAGATCGGGCAAGACGACGACCCTCACCGAATCGGCGACTGGAACCAACGCATCGGCGACTCGCTCAGCGTGTCGTCGTCCCGAGGCGTCGTTATCCGCAAGAATCACAACGTCTGCACCTCGAAGCGAGTCCTCGTATTCGGTGCGCCAATTCCCACCTGCGCCGCCGTCCGTCGTCGTCGAGACGAGGCCGAGGCCCGCCAGATTGTCAGCATCCTTCTCGCCTTCAACGAACCAGACAGTCCTTCCAGCAGCATCGAGAAGCGCTGACAACCGATAGAGTACGTGCCGTACGTTAGGCGGTAATTCCAACCTGCCGTCTGGTCCAACGTAAAGAAAATGTTTCTCGCCGGCCGAATCGCGGAAGCGAACTTTCTCGTAGAGAACACCGCCTTGTTCGTCATCGTACCGATAGCGAGCAACCTCTTTCCAATCCCAGTGCCAACCAAGCTGCTTATGCGGAGGGAAGAAGTCGGCAGCACGAAGCCCCATACACTCGGCAATCCTTTTGACCCTGGCCTTACACGCGAAACATTGAACCAGAACTTCACCGCTGCTCTTCTG
>DAHUXU010000479.1 GCA_027307005.1 Gemmatimonadota bacterium | reverse complement strand
GCCGACCACGTTCGAGATGTGCGACGTGGAGTCGTATCTGATCGAAGCGGCGGAGCCCGGCGGACCGTTCGGCGCGAAAGAAGTCGGACAGGGACCCTTGCTCCCGATTCCGCCGGCGGTGGCCAATGCGGTGTACGACGCGGTCGGCGTGCGCATCGACGAAGTACCGTGCGCGCCGCATGCGGTGTTGCGCGCGCTGCGCGACAAGACGCGCGGCAAGGAGCCGCGCCACGGACCTTCGTCGTTCCCGGATTACGCGTTCCCCGAACCGACGCTCATCCGGACGCCCGCGCAGGGCGGCGACGGTCGCGAGGCGGACCATCGGCCGCACAGCGAGGTCGGCGGACCGGGCCGGGCAGGCTGATGCTGCGCCTTCCGCGATTCCAGTACGTGTCGCCGCCAACGGTGATGGATGCGCTCAGTGCGCGATTCGAGTTAGGCAGCGATGCGATGTACGTGGCCGGCGACACCGACCTGTACCCGAACATGAAGCGGCGCCAGCAGACGCCGCGGCACGTCATCTCGCTCGCTGGCATCGAGCCGCTCCGGGAAATCCACAGCGGCCCCGAGCTGGGCCTGCGCATCGGCTCCTGCGTCACGTTGGCGCAGCTGGCGGCGGATCCGATCGTGCGACGGCAGTATCCGGCGGTCGCCGCCGCGGCCGGGCTCGTGTCGACGCCACCGTTGCGCAACATGGGCACCATCGGCGGCAACCTGCTGCTCGACACGCGCTGCAACTATTACGACCAGACGTACGAGTGGCGCAAGGCGATCGACTTCTGCATGAAGAAGGATGGGCGGATCTGCTGGGTCGCACCGTCGAGCCCGCGCTGTTGGGCGGTGCAATCGTCGGACGGAGCGCCCGTCGCCGTTGCGTTAGGCGCATCGGTGATGCTGGCCAGCCGCGGCGGCGTGCGCCGGGTCGCGGCGGAAGACCTCTACCACAACGATGGCATCCAGTATCTCACCAAGCGGCCGGAGGAGCTGCTCGTGTGGTACGTGCTGCCGCCGATCGGTGCATGGCGGGCATCGTACGTGAAGCTCAGGCGCCGCGGCTCGTTCGACTTTCCGGTGTTAGGCGTCGCCGCGCGCGTCGACTTCTTTCCCGACGGCACCGTCCGCGACGCGCGCATCGTGCTCGGCGCCGTCGCGTCGTATCCGATGCGCATCGCGGCGGCGCGGGAAGCGCTCGTTGGGCGGCCGCTCGATGCCGCATCGATCGCCGACGCCGCCGACGCGTCGTTCAAGCCGGCAAAACCGATGGACAACACCGACTTCACGCTCTCGTGGCGCAAAGAGATGGTCCGGGTGTACGTGACGAAGGCGCTGGAGGAAATAGCGTCGCAGTCGTAGTCGACCATTTCAGTGCACGGCGCATTCGCGTCGAACGTGCCGACCTAAATGTGAAATAGCCGCTGTGCGTTGCCACGCCCAATTTTTTCACGGTCCGAATCGCTGATCGCGGCGTGATCGAACCAGTCTGCCGCGATGGCCGTGTCTTCGAATGGGAAATCCACCGAGTAGAGGACGCGGTCGGCGCCGACTTCGGCCACGACTTCGATCAGCGTCGGCGTCCTAAAATTGCCGCTCGTCGTGATGTAAAAGTTCTCTCGCAAATAATGACCAATGGGACGCTTGGCGCTCGGCTTGGCTCCCAATGTTCGCGATACGCGGTTATCGATACGCCAGATGTTGCAGGGGAGCCCTTCTCCCAGGTGACCGAGAATAATCTTGAGCCTCGGATAGTCGTCGAACAATCCGCTGCCCATGAGGCGGAGGGCATGGACCGAAGTCTCCGCCGCGAATCCCCATACTGAGCTGATTAACCAACGATGGCCTTCGTAAGCCGGTTCGCCGGCGGATGCCGATCGCGGGTGCAGATAAAATGGAACATCAAGCTCCTGCACTGTGGCCCAGAAATCACGGTACTGCGGCAGGTCGTAGAACACGGTGGATTCCGCCGTGTCGATCTGCGAGTATCCGTTGACGAGCGCCCCACAGAATCCCAGTTCTTTGATGCAGCGCGTTAGCTCCTGAGCCGCAACCTGCGGATCCTGCAGCGGTAGCGCAGCAAATCCCTTGAAACGTTTCGGATTCTTGGCGATCTGCTCGGCGAGATGGTCGTTCGCGCGCCGCGCCACGCGAATCGCCTCGGGAATGCTCGGAATTGCCTGGATGCCGTCCCCGACTAGCGAAAGAATGCAAACGTCCAAACCGCCTCGGTCCATCTCGGCGATTCGCGCACTTCCAATATCGGCCAACCGCCTTTGAAATTCGGCGCTACCCAGCGCCCCATAGCTCGCGGCTAGAGTCTCAGGGATGACAAAGTGCTCTTCCAACGCAATCTTGCCGGACGAGACCGAGTCGGACGTTGTGTCCTTTACACTCGTTAGGCCGGCCTCGGTTCTTTCGGCACTGACGAATGACAATACGCCGCACGATGCCCAGATTCCGGCGGCGCGCTGGAGCAGCCGACGTCGTGTAATCACGCTGTTGCCGTCGAGGGACCTCATTCGCGCCCTCCCGTTCGCTGGGTCGAAAAAGGCTCTCAACTCTACGACAAACGGTCGCGCAACGGGATGTGTGAACGGGATGATCCCCAACAGCGACCTCATCTTATAGATGAGCTCGGCGAAACCTTCGCGAGGGTATTGCGAAGATATATCGGACGACATATCTTAGTCTGCCGATATATCTACGACATATCTTTGGGATGGAGGCGACTATGTGTCACGACCACTGGGGCGCTAAAGGATGGGCTGGTGCGGGACGGGGCTTTGACCCCGGCGTCATGGGCTGGTTTTGGGGCGGTGGCGGGCCGCGTGGCCGCCGCGGTTTCAGGGGCGGGCGCATGTTCGAGCAGGGCGATCTAAAGTACGTGATCCTCAAGCTGCTCGAGGAGAAGCCCCGCCACGGTTACGAGATCATCAAGGAGCTCGAGGAGCGGTTTCGCGGCGCGTACGCGCCCAGCCCTGGCACCGTGTATCCGACCCTGACCATGCTCGAGGACATGGGGTACGCCCGTGGAACGCAGGAGGAGGGCGGCAAGCGGATCTACGAAATCACGCCGGAAGGACGCACCTACCTCGCCGAGAACAAGTCGACGGTCGAGGACATCTTCGAGCGGATTTCGGAGTTCGGCACGAGCTTCTTTGGACCGCCGATGACCGAGGTCAACCGGGCGTTCAAAGACCTGGCTCGCGCCACGTACAGCATGGCGTGGCACAATACGGCCGACGCCGACAAGATCCGCAGGATTCGCGACGCGCTCGACCGCGCGCACAAGGAAATCGACGAGATCGCCCGTTCCGGCGGTGCCGCTGGGTCGTCTGGGGGATCGGGATCCGCAGGCTAGTAACCTGCAACGCTGGACTGCGCGGTCCTTTGCGCTAAGTTCCAAGGCGGGCTCTGGGTCGCGGATTTAGTCCGCGACCCGCTTTTTTGGTCCGATCCAGACGAGTGGTCGCCTTATGTTCTTCGCGACCGCAGGGTGTATGTCAAGGCTCAGATTTCCATATGGCCGCTGAACCAGCCCGCACCGGCGCACGCGCGCCGGGTGATGCGGGCGCGGGAAGCGCTTCTCCCACGACAACCGGATCGTTCAGCGGGACGTTCTTAGCCCGTCCTGATCGCGAACGGATCGAAGAGCGCCCGAGAGGGCGGAAGCTTGCCATCCTGTCGTTGACAGCGCTCGGTGTCGTCTTCGGCGACATCGGGACCAGTCCGCTGTACGCGATCAAGGAGTGTTTCAGTCCGTCGAGCGGGATCGCGCCGACAGCGCCCAACGTGTACGGCGCACTGTCGCTCGTGGTGTGGGCGCTCACGCTCGTGGTGAGCGTGAAGTATTTGTCGTTCATCATGCGGGCGGATAACCGCGGGGAGGGCGGCATTCTCGCGCTGCTAGCGCTCATTCAGCGCGGGCTGCGCGGACGCGTGGGCATCGTGCCGGTCGCGGTCCTCATCACGCTCGGCTTGTTCGGCGCTGCGCTGCTGTACGGCGACGGCGTCATCACGCCGGCGATCACGGTGCTCGGCGCGATCGAAGGCTTGCAGGTGGCCACGCCCGTGTTCGGCAAGATGGTCGTACCGCTCAGCGTGCTGGTGCTGTTCGTGTTGTTCCTGTTCCAGCGCCACGGGACCGACCGCATCGGCAAGGTGTTCGGCCCCGTGATGCTGCTGTGGTTCGCCAGCATCGCTGCGTTAGGCGTCGCCGAGATCATGAAAGAGCCGGCGATTCTGCTGGCGGTCGACCCGGTGTACGCCATCCGGTTCTTCGCCAAGAACGGGTGGCAGGGGTTCTTCCTGTTGGGCGCGGTGGTCCTCGTGCTCACCGGCGCCGAGGCGCTGTACGCCGACATGGGACATTTCGGACGGCGTCCCATTCGCGCCGCGTGGTTCGTGCTCGTGTTCCCGGCCCTTCTGCTCAACTACTTCGGCCAGGGCGCACTGCTGCTGCGCGATGCGAGCGCGGCGAGCAACCCGTTCTTCCGGCTCGTTCCCCAGCCGCTGCTCTACCCCATGGTCCTGCTCGCGACGGCGGCGGCGGTGATCGCGTCGCAGGCGCTCATTTCCGGCGCCTTCTCGCTCACGCAGCAAGCCATGCAACTGGGGTATTCGCCGCGCGTGACGATCACGCACACGTCGAAGCACGAGGCCGGGCAGATCTACATCTCCGAAGTGAACAAGGCCTTGATGGTCGGCTGTATTGGCCTGGTGCTCGGCGTCCGGTCATCGAGCGCGCTGGCAGCGGCGTACGGCATCGCGGTCACCGGCACCATGGCGATCACCACGCTGCTGTTCTTCTTCATCTCACACGATGAGTGGAAGTGGTCGCTGCCGCGGGCGGGCGCATTTCTGGCCGTGTTCCTCGTCATCGACCTGGCCTTCCTCGTCGCGAACGCGGTGAAGGTGGAGCACGGCGGCTGGTTTCCGTTAGTCGTCGCGGTGGTGCTGTACATCATGATGTCCACGTGGAAGCGTGGACGCACGCTGCTGCAGGATTTGCTGCGCAGCGCCAGCCTGCCGATCGACCTCTTCCTGGAGGACGTGCGCCGCCGCAAACCGCCGCGCGTTCCAGGCACCGCCGTCTTCATGACGTCGGACACCAGCGGCGCACCGGTGGTGCTGCTGCACCATCTCAAGCACAACAAGGTGCTGCACGAGCAGGTGGTCCTGCTGTCGGTGGTGACGGCCGACGTCCCCGAAGTGCCGGCGGCCGAGCGGCTGCGGCTCGATCCGTTAGGAGAAGGCTTCTATCGGGCCATCGCGCACTTCGGCTTCATGCAGACGCCCAGCGTGCGCGAGATTCTGTCGCGGTGCGAAGGGTTGGGGCTGCGCGCGCGGCCCGCGGACACGTCGTTCTATCTCGGCCGCGAAGAGCTGATCCCGACCGGCAACACGCCGATGGCGCGGTGGCGCAAGAAGCTCTTCGTGTTCATGGGGCGCAACGCGCGCGCCGCCACGCAATTCTTCGGGCTTCCGCCTAACAGAGTCGTCGAGCTGGGCGCGCAGATCGAGTTCTGATGCGCCGCGCGCACCTCCTGGCGGCAGCCGTCGCGCTCGTCGCGGCCCGCTCGCCGGCGCAGGAGGCCGCCGATCCCCGCGACGCCCAACCCGAGCGACCCACAGTCGCGACGCACGCATACACCGTCTGGCCGGGCTGGATCGAGCTCGAGGCGGGCGTCGAGCTGGACCGCTTCGACGCCGGCGTGCACGCGTTCAGCACACCGGTGTCGCTCAAGATCGGCGTCGCGCCGCGTCTTCAGCTCGAGCTCAGCGACGAGTGGGTGCGCAACACGAGCATCGGCCCGGCGCGCGATGCGGGCGGCGATGTCACCGTGTCGCTCAAGTGGCGCATTGCCGACAGCCTGCCCGTGCTCGGCTCGTTTGCGGTGCTCCCCGCGCTCGAGTTGCCAACGGGCAGCGTGCGCGACGGCACCGGCACCGGCTCCGGCGACGCGAAAATCACGCTGATCTCGAGCCATCAGTTGGGTCCGGTGGAGCTCGACATCAATGCGGGGTATACCCGGCGCGCGAGCACCGCGCACGCATCGCGCGACGCCACACTGTGGACGGTGTCGGCGGGCACGCCGGTTCGCGGCATGCTCGGCTGGACGGCGGAAGTGTACGGATTGCCCGGCACCGGCGGACCACATGGCTCGCCGCCGATCGTGGCCCTGCTCACGGGGCCGGTCTTTACCGTTAGGCGTTGGGCCGAAGTCGACACCGGCGTGATCGTGCCGCTGGACGGGCCGCAGCCGCACGCGTTCTACGCCGGCGGCACGTGGAACATCGGGCGCCTCTGGTGAGGCGCCCGGGCGCTCGTCAGTGCGCCTTCACGTGCAGCGTCATGCGCGACCCCTTGCGCAACACGATGAACGTGTTGTCCTCGTCGCTGTCGATCGAGATGGACGCATGGTCGCCGTCGCGCACCGACTTGCCGTTGTGCGACACGATCACGTCGCCGGCCTGCAGCGGGCGCCAATCATCGGTTGCGTCCAGCACGAGCAGCCCGTCTTCGCTGCCCTTGCCGAAATAGGTGCTCAGCTCGGGGCTCACCACGGACATGCGCAGCCCGCCAATCATGACCGAGCTGCCCGGCCCGCCACTCAGCCAGCCGTTGCTCCCCATGGCGCCGGCATCGTCCCACGCGCTTGCTGCGAGGCGAGCCCGGACGGCCGCGAGCCGCGATTTCACCTTCGCCACGTCTTCTTGGCGTAGTGCGAGGACACGAGCGCTCGCGGCTGCGCGCTTGGCGTCCTCGATCTCGAGTTGCATGGGGCGCATCGATTCTTCCAAGCCGCGCAACTTCACCATGGGCGCCGGTGGCGCAATCCAGGTGGCGCCATCGAAGGAACCGATCCGCAGGCGGCGTCCATCCCTGTCCTTGTACACGTCGGCGGCGCGGGCCGTGGTCACCTTCACCGTCTTCATGGCGCCGTTCGCGTACACCTGCATCGTGACCTCGTCGCCGGCCTTCTTCGACTGCAGCTCGCGCGAGAAGCGGCGCTGCTTCGCGCCTAACAACTCGCCGCCCACCGCTTCATCGGCGGGCACGCGCAGGTCGACGTCGTCGATCGACGCGATGCGGTTCCCTTCCTCGATGCCCGCCTTGTCGGCCGGCCCGTTGTTCTCGACCTGCGTCACCAGAAGGCCTAACGTGTCGCGCGTGCTGCCGCCGCCATCGAGGCTCATGCCGACCACGGCGCGGTCGTCGTAATCTTCGGACGACATGCGCACAGGACGCACGATGACGTCCTCGAGTGCGGCCGTCTTCACCTTCACGGTCTTGTAGGCGCCGTCGGCGTACACCTGGAGCGTGACGTCGTCGCCTGCTTTCACCTTCCCCAGTTCGCGCGTGAGGCGGCGCGTCATGATGCCGTCCATATCGGGCTCGCCGGCATCGCCGGGAGCGAGCTTCAGGTTCTCGCCGTTGATCGACGCGATGCGATAGCCCTCGAGCAAGCCGGCCTTGTCGGCGGGACTGCCGGGCGTGACGTTCTCGATCAACAACCCGAGCGTGTCCCGCTTGCCGGAGGCGCCGGTGGTGATGCCTAACGCGGCGCGGTTGTCGTTGTCGTTGTCGTTGCTCGACAGCCGGACCACCGTCATCGCCTTCGAGGGCTGGTCCTGAGCCGCAATCGGGACAGCGCTGCCCAGCACCACGACGGCGCCGAGTACGAGATGTGTTGGTCGCATACTGAAAACGCTCCTGGGCCGGGTAGAAGTAAGACCTGCACCGGATGAGTCACCAGGGCCTCGAGGACGGTTGCCCGCCTGCATTCCCTTGGGCACCGGCCACTGCGATATTTCGCCCCATGTCTATCGCAGTTGGCCGGACGCCGCCGCCCGCACCGTCGACCGCGCCGCAAGGCAAGGATCTGGACGCGTTCGAGCATCACTGGCAGGACGAAGCGGACGCGGCGTTTCTGTACCGTGCGCTGGCCGATGCCGAGCGTGACGCGTCGAAGCAGGACCTTTATCGGCGATTGGCCGAGGTCGAGGACCGGCACGTCACCATCTGGGGCGATCTGCTGAGGCGCGCTGGGCGCGCGCCCAAACCGTTCGTCCCGTCTGCCCGCGCGCGCCTGCTCGCGATCCTCGGACGCACGTTCGGTCCGCGCTTTCTGCTGCCGATGCTGCTCGCGGAAGAAGGTCGTGAAGTTCGCGCCTACCTGTCCATGCACCGCTCGCTTCCATCGGGCGGCGCCGGCAAGGGCGAAGCGCTCCTGTTAGCCCGCGAGTCGGCCGAGCACGCGAGCACTCTGGGCGAGATGGCGGGTCGGGCCGGCGAGCCGTGGCACCGTGCCGAATCTGGCGGCTTTCTCAGAAACGTGGTCTACGGCTTCAACGACGGGCTCACCGCGAACTTCGGACTCGTCGCAGGCATGATCGGCGCGACCGCGAGACAGGCGCACGAAACGGTAGTGCTCGCCGGGATCGCGGGGCTCATCGCCGATGCGCTGTCGATGGGTGCGAGCGGCTATCTCGCGGCGAAGAGCGAACAGGAGGTGTACGAGCACGAGATTGCCATGGAGCGCACCGAAGTCGAGCTCATGCCCGAAATCGAGCGCGATGAGCTGGCGCTCATGTATGAAGCCAAGGGCATGGAGCGGACGGCGGCGCAGGAGCTCGCGACGTCCGTCATGAGCGATCCGAAGCGGATGCTCGAAGAGCAGGTACAGGAAGAGCTCAAGATCGGAGAGCAAGCCGCGTCACCATTGCGCGAAGGCTGGGTGACCGGTCTCGCGACGGCGGTCGGGGCGTTCATTCCGGTGTTCCCGTTTCTCGTCATGCGGGGACTCGATGCGATGATCGCGTCGTTCGTCATTGCGATGCTGTCGCATTTTCTGGTTGGCGCGGCGCGGTCGGTGTTCACGGGGCGCGGCGTGTGGCGATCCGGCCTGGACATGTTCGTCGTCGGACTGGGCGTTGCGGTGACCGGATTCTACGTGGGCGAATGGGTGGCACACACGATGCACTGACCTCGAGCCCGCAATGAGCTGTGCACCCGCAGCATCACGAGTCGTTCGCTGGTCTTTCAGTCGATGGACGTGCGCTTCATATTGTCGCGTCCTCCACATGTTCCATCGCGTCCGTGGATTCATCACAGGCCCAACTGCAACAGGCCCTCGGTGACGCGTTCGTCATAGAGCGAGAGCTCGGTGGCGGAGGCATGAGCCGGGTCTTTCTCGCCACGGAGCAGCGGTTGAAGCGCCGCGTGGTGGTGAAGCTGCTGCCGCCCGAGCAGGCGAGCGCGGTGAGCGCGGCGCGATTCAAGCAAGAAATCGAGATGGCGGCGCATCTCAGGCACCCGCACATCTTGCCGGTGCTGACGGCTGGCGCGCACGACGATCTGCTGTATTACGTGATGCCGTACGCGGAGAGCGAGTCGCTGCGCCATCGATTGACGCACGAGCGGCCGCTGCCGGTGGCTGAGGCGGTGCGCATTCTCCAGGAGATCGCGGACGCGCTCGAGTACGCCAACAATCGCGGCGTCGTGCATCGCGATGTGAAGCCGGAGAACATACTGCTCGAGGGCGACCACGCGGCGCTCACGGATTTCGGCGTGGCGCGGGCGATCGTGACGGCGCAGGGCGCGGCGCGCCTAACCGGAACCGGCCTCGGCGTGGGGACGCCGGGCTACATGGCGCCCGAACAGGCCTCGGGTGAGACGCACGTCGACGCACGGGCCGACATCTATGCGCTGGCGGTGGT
>DAHUXU010000446.1 GCA_027307005.1 Gemmatimonadota bacterium | reverse complement strand
GGCGAGGAATCCATCGCGCGCCGACTCGAAGGCGAGCCGCGTCCCGTCCGGCGACCACGCGGGAAACCAATTGAAGCCGCCGGCGCTGGTGACGGCGTGGATGTTCGTGCCGTCGCGGTCCATCACGTAGATCTCGTAATTGCCGCCGGCGCCGCGGTTGCTGGCGAAGGCGACGTGCGAGCCATCGGCCGACCAGGCGGGAGTGATGTCGCTCGCGCTGCCGTCGCTCAGCGGCGCGACACCGCCGCCGTCGCTCTCGATCGCGTACATCTCGTTGGGCCCCGCACGCTCGGACACGAAGGTGAGGGGCCGCGCCGCGCACGCGATGCGGAACGTGACCGTATCGAGACCAACGGGAGTCACCTCGACGGAGACTGGACTCGCGCCGGAGAGCGCGCAGTTGCCGGCGAGGTTGCCGATGCCGACGCTGTGGCGGCCCGCATCCAGCGAGGTAAAGGCGTACAGGGTCGAGTCGCCAACCGATACGGGCGCTTTGCCATCGAGCGTAAGCGTGTAGGGATCGACGGCGAGATCGACGCCCGTGGTACGCGTCATGACACGCAGGGAGGCGCCCGACGCGGTGGCATCGTGACACGCGATTGCGGCGAACACCATCGAGAACGGCGCGAGCGTTCGAACGATGCGAGCGACGTGGAGCGACGGGCGGCGCGGACGGCTGGCGCGGAGCGACATGGGTCCTCCCTCGGAGCGGGAACGCGACAACACCGAGAAGTGGACCGTTGGGGAAGCATTCGGGTCACCGGCGAGTGCGCGCCGGCGCAAAGACCGGATCGCGACGCGCGTCGTTGGGCATTGCACGTGTAAAAAAACACACGCGCCGAACCGGTCTCTTTGACAAAGAAAATTGTATGGCCGAGGTCGTATACCTTATTGGCTCCCATAGATTAAGTTGGCCTCTGCATTGCACGCGCCGTGCAGTCGCGACGATGTACAACGCAGTGTCGACGTGGAACGAAATCGACGACGTCGGCGGGGCGGTTGTGCGGCGAAGGCGATCAAGAGGACAGCCTACTTGGAGGAGTAATCGATGGCCAGCACCAGTCACATGACCAAGAGCAATCGGGGCTTCGCGGCGATGGATACGTCGAAGCAGCGCGAGATCGCGAGCAAGGGTGGACGTGCCGCGCACGCGCAGGGAACGGCGCACGAGTTCTCGCCGGACGAGGCCCGCGAAGCGGGGCGCAAGGGCGGCATGGCGGTGAGCCGCGATCGTGACCACATGTCGTTGATCGGACGGAAGGGCGGCGAAGCGCGCGGTGCGGCACGTCGCAACGGACCGTCATCCAACGGGATGTCGGCGCGGTTCTAACGCGGATGCACCGAGATGCGAGGGCGATGGGAGCGAGCTTCCATCGCCCTCGGCGTCACGGGAAGCGGTAGGGTGTGAAATCCTTCCAGAGTTGCTCGATCAGCGCAGGCTGGACGGGAATGGTTACGGGTTTGTCCGGCTGCGCGGCATCGACGATACGCACGGCGTACGTCGCGGTCGTTCCCACGGCGCGCGGCGCGAAGTCGCGAATGCGATACACGTAAATGCCCTGCATGGGTATCTGTCGTCCGCTCGCGCGCATCTCATCGACATTGAGCACCGCGGGGATCCGCACCTTCTCCACCGGGACGATGGGGACGCCGTCGCGCGTGATGACCATCGACTTGAAATCCCCCGCATCGATGCTCTGAATCTTGTCCGCGTCGTAGAACGGGAAGGCGGCCGCTTCGGGCATCACGTTCACGACGACGACGGCGCGCCGATCATCGAGATAGTCGCGCCAGTCGCGCCACCCTTCGATCGGATCGATCCGCCGCCATTGCGCGGCCTTACGCGGGTCATCGTGTTTGCGCGCCGCGAGCGCCTTGTCCGCTTGCACCTGGCGCCACGCCATGACCTGCGGCGTCATCACCAACACGCGGAACGGACCGCCGCCGGTGCGGTACACATCGAGGTCGAGGCGCGGCAGCGCGCTCACCGCATCGATCGGCGCCTTGGGGAAGGGATCGGGAGGAAGCACCGGCAAGAGCGAATCGGTCGGCGCGTTTGCGCCTAACGAAGACAGCGCCGTGCGCGCGCGCTGCACCGCATCCGCCACGGACGCAACCGGGACCGACGATGCGACGCGCGGTCCGGCGCTCACATCCGCGAGCGCCAGCTGGCTCTCTCGCGTGCTGTTCAACGCAACCACGTAGCCATCGAGATTGATGAGCGGGCCGCCGGTGTTGAGCCAGTTCACGCCGGCATCGCTCACGACCGCGTGATCATCGGCGGAGCTCACAATGCCGATGGACAGCACCGACAGCCGGTTGATTGGAGAGCCGAGTGCGAGGACGCGATCGCCGGCGACGGGTGCGGTGCTCTTGCTGCTGTCGAACAGCGGGAGCACCGCGCAGGCGCTGCAATGGCTCATGTTGATGGCGAGGACGGCGATGTCTTTCGCGTCGTCGGTGACGAGGGGTTTCGCGTACACCTTGGTGGCCGAGTCGATCTGCACGCGCACTTCATCGGCGCCATTGATGAGGTGGGCGTTGGTCACG
>DAHUXU010000440.1 GCA_027307005.1 Gemmatimonadota bacterium | reverse complement strand
CCGAACGCCCGTGGCGTTGTCGGATCGAGCCCGGGCACGGGTAGCTCGCGCCCGCGCTGCCGTCGTCGACGTGCTCGAGCGCGGCGATGTCGTGTACGGCGTGACCACCGGCTTCGGCAAGCTTTCCGACGTCGCGATTCCTGCCGACCGCCTGCGCGAGCTGCAAATCAATCTCGTGCGCAGCCACGCCGCCGGCGTCGGTCCGCTGCTGCCCGAGCGCGAGGTGCGCGCGATGATGCTGCTCCGCGCGAACGTGATCGCGAAGGGCTATTCCGGTGGGCGCGCCGAGCTGATCGATCTGCTGACGGGAATGCTCAACGCCGGCGTGACGCCCGAGGTGCCGGAGCAGGGCAGCGTCGGCGCGAGCGGCGATCTCGCTCCGTTAGCCCATCTCGCCGGCGCGATGATCGGCGAGGGGATCGTGCGGCGCGACGGCGCCCGCGGCGTGGCGGCTGACGTCCTGCGCGCGGCGGGTCTGCAGCCCGTGGTGCTCGAGCCGAAGGAAGGCATCACCCTCATCAACGGAACGCAGGCGCACACCGCGGTTGCATCGCTTGCCCTCGTGGATGCGCTGCGCATCTGGCGGGCGGCGCACGTCGCGGGCGCGATGTCGCTCGAGGGCCTCATGGGCACGCCCGTGGCGTTCGATGAGCGCATTCAAGCGGCGCGCGGTCAGGTCGGGCAAGCCGAGTCCGCGGCACTGCTTCGAGCGCTGCTCGCGGACAGCGAGATTCGCGAGTCGCACCGCGTCGGCGATCCGCGGGTCCAGGATGCGTACGCACTGCGCTGCATGCCGCAGGTGCACGGCCCGGCGCGCGACGCCCTTGGCTTCGCCGAGTCGGTGATCGCGCGCGAGCTCAACGCGGCGACGGACAACCCGCTCGTCGTTTCCGAGTCCGAGATGTTGAGCGGCGGCAATTTCCATGGCCAGGCCGTTGCGTTAGCACTCGACGTGATGGCGATCGCGATGGCGAACCTCGCCACCATCGCCGAACGTCGCATCGATCGGTTGCTGCATCCCGATCTCAATCACGGGCTGCCGCCATTTCTGGCGCGCGACGCGGGCGTGAACAGCGGGTTCATGATGGCGCAGGTCAGCGCGGCGGCGCTGGCCAGCGAGTGCAAGGTGCTCGCGCATCCAGCGAGCGTCGACACGATTCCGACGGGCGGCGGGAAGGAGGACGTGGTGCCCATGGCGATGGGTGCGGCGTGGAAGCTGCGCCGGTCGGTGGAGAACGTGCGCAACGTCATCGCGATCGAGCTCATGTGTGCGGCGCAGGCGCTGGATTTCCGCGCCCCACTCTCGCCCGCGCGTCGCGTGGGCGACGCGCGGGCGATCGTGCGGCGCATCGTGCCGCCGCTCGACCGCGATCGCGCGCTGAGCACGGACATCGCCGCGCTCAGCGGCGCGATCGCGTCGGGCGCCTTCGACGCCGTCGCGTCGCGTTAGGCATTCGCGACCCTCGCCGCGCATGCTGTCGTCCCGCTTCGCCCCGTGGCACGTGCCGTTGTTCGCGGCCAAGTACGCGTGGCTCACGCTCCGGCGCCGCCCGATCCTCGTCCACTTCGAGGTCACCATGCGGTGCAACGCCCGCTGCGATTTCTGCGACTACTGGAAAACCGATCCGTCCGCCCGCGCGCAGGAGGCCCGCAGCTTCGCCGATGCCGCGCGCTTCTTCGCGCCGATCATGATCACGTTTACGGGCGGCGAACCGCTGCTGC
>DAHUXU010000435.1 GCA_027307005.1 Gemmatimonadota bacterium | reverse complement strand
CTCAGCCGCTTCCTCACCGACGTCACGCTCGTCGTCATGCGCGTCGAGCAGGAGGCGCCGGCTGCGAACGCCCCGCTGTCCGAGGTTCGCTTCCGCGAGCGCAGCGGCGCAACCGTCGTGGCGATCCAGCGCGACGGCGGTGGACTCGTCGCCAGCCCCAGTGGCGACGAGACGCTGCGACCCGGAGACACGGTCCTCGTGATGGGCCGCACCGATCAACTCGAGCGCGCCGCGACGTTGCTCCGCCAACGCGTCGCCCAGGTTCCGAGCGACCGGCCATGACACCGTCGAACGTTCCGCGTGAACGCCGCGCCGGCCTTCTATATATTGCGTCGTGCCACTGATCCCTCTGGTCGGACACCGCGAGCTGCGTCGCCAGCTGATCGATGCCGCCTCGCGTGGCAGTCTGCCCGCCAGCCTCCTCTTGCACGGCCCGCGCGGTGTCGGCAAACAGCGCCTCGCTCTCTGGTTAGGCCAGTACTTGCTCTGTACCGCTCCGGCCGAGGACCCGCGCCCGTGCGGCCGATGCGAGCACTGCCGCTTCGCCGCGTCTCTGGCACACCCGGATCTCCGCTGGTTCTTCCCGCGCCCCCGCACCGAGTCTGACGCAAGCCTTTCAGATGTCCTCGATGACCTCGGCGAGGGGCTGAGCGAGCGACTCGCGAACGAAGGACTCTATGCTCCGCCGTCCGGGACCGAAGGCATCTTCGTGGCCAGCGTTCGCGCCCTCGTGCATCTCGCGGCGCAAACTCCGGCCATGGCCAACCGAAAGATTTTCATCGTCGGCGATGCCGAGCGGATGGTGCCGCAGGAAGGCGCCGAGTTCGCGGCCAATGCGTTTCTCAAGTTGCTGGAAGAACCGCCGGCAGATACCGCCATCATTCTCACGACGAGCGAGCCCGGCGCGCTCCTGCCTACCATCCGATCCCGCGTGGTGTCGGTTCGCGTGCCGTTGATGCCCGAAAAGGACGTCCGCGAGCTCATCGAAATGCCGAAGTTCTCGGCCGCCCTGGATCAGACGGATCTTCCTCATTCGGTGAGCGAACGCGTGCGCCTCGCCGCCGGCGCTCCAGGGCTGCTGCTTGGCGCGCAAACGCGGCGCGACGCGACGTCGACCGCGGCCGCCCTGCTGCAAGCGGCCGACGGCTCGCTCTCACCGCCTGATCGAGTGAAAGCCGTGATGAGCCTCGGCGCGTCGCGCTCGCGCGGACACTTCACCGATGCACTCGACGCCCTGACCGCGATGCTCCGCGAGCGCGCACGCGGCGCCCTCGGACGCGGCGATACCCCTGGCGCACTCGCCGCCTCACGTGCGATCGATCTCGTATTGGAGGCACGCCTGCGCGCGAACGGCAACGTGAGTCCGCAACTGCTGGCGTCTCATCTCGTCCGCGAGCTTACGGGCCGGCTCTCATGAAAAAGCTCTCACATGTCGACGGCAGCGGACAAGCTCGCATGGTGGACGTCGGCGCCAAGCCCGTCTCTGAGCGTATCGCCCGCGCCACGGGTTCGATCCGAATGAAGCCCGACACGCTCAAAGCGATTCAGCAAAACGCGTTGGTCAAGGGCGATGTGCTTGGTGTGGCAAGAATTGCCGGAATAATGGCTGCCAAGCGGACCGCTGAGCTAATCCCGCTCTGCCACCCGATTTCCCTTACCGATGTTCAAGTAGCCCTCGAGTTGGACGAAAATTTGCCTGGCGTCACGTGTGAGGCGACCACGAAGACCACCGACCGAACTGGGGTCGAAATGGAGGCCATAACGGCTGTGGTCGTCACCCTCACAACCGTCTATGACATGGTTAAGTCGGTAGATCGGGGCATAATCATTGGCGACATTCGTTTATTAGAGAAGGACGGCGGGCGCTCGGGACATTGGGTCAGCCCCTGACGGCACGTCCGTTGCCCTACCTGGGCGACCGAGTAGGCGTGGTTTGGTGGTACCGCTCGCACAAATCTCCAACAGGAGAATTCACGTGCACGGCA
Organism: Gemmatimonadota bacterium; assembly: GCA_027307005.1. GTDB lineage: Bacteria > Gemmatimonadota > Gemmatimonadetes > Gemmatimonadales > Gemmatimonadaceae > JADGGM01. The sequence continues at coordinate 4,062 of DAHUXU010000435.1, read as the reverse complement.
GACAGCAGAGTTACGTCTATCGCGGTGATCGGGCTCGCCGCAACGAACGGATCAAACGGCTGCTCCTCGTTGCCGGTTTGGCAGTCTCGGTTGCCTTGATTCCTCATGAACGGACGCGCTCCGCCGAAGCGTCCGCGTTTTCGAGCTTCTCGTTCGGGAGTCACGAATCGAAGGATCTGCGCTCGCAGTTGGACGCCGCCCGCGGGGAGCTGGAATTGACCCGGGCGCGCCTCGACCGCGCGAACGCGATTCTTGGCTACTCGGCGAAGTACAAGGTGGACGCCAGCCTGGCGGGCGACGTGTACGACATCGCCCAGGCAGAAGGCATCGACGCAGACCTCGGGTTCCGCGTGGTCAACGTGGAGAGCGAATTCAACCCGCACGCGGTGAGCAGCGTCGGCGCGATCGGACTCACGCAGTTGATGCCGGCCACGGCACGCTGGTTCGACCACTCGATCACCAAGGAGAAGCTGTACGATCCGCGCACGAATCTTCGGTTAGGCTTCCGCTATCTGCGCTCGCTGATCGACCAGTACCACGGCGACCTGCGGCTCGCGCTGCTGGTGTACAACCGCGGCCCGCAAGCGGTCGAGACGCTGCGCTCGTTGGGCGTCGACCCGCGCAACGGCTACGATGAGCTGGTCATGAAGGGATACACCGGCAACGGCCTGGTGAACTGAAGCCGCCCGGAGCCGGACGAACAACGGGGAAGCGCGCGAGCGCTTCCCCGTTTTCGTTCGGCATTGGCGACTGCGGGATCAGCGATGGCTGCCCGACTCCGCGACCTTGTCGTGCCGTGACGACGTGCGCGCCGCGCGCGCGGACCGATGCCGCGTCCGCCGCGATCCCTTCACGAACAGGACTTCGCCGGGGAAGATGATGCTCTTGCGCAGCCCGTTGATCCGCATGAGCGACCTGACCGTCGTGTGAAAGTGCTTGGCGATCAAGCCTAACGATTCGCCCTTGCGGACCACGTGCGTGATCGACCGGCCCGATGACCCGTACCGCTCGATCGACGGATCGGGAACGTCCCGCGCCGCCGCGACCGTCGCCGCCGTTGGAACGAGCACCGTCTCCCCCGCCGCCACGTGGCCGTGGCGCGACGCCTTGAGCTTGTGATTGTACCACTCGAGTTGCTTGACCGAGATGCCGGCGCGAGCGGCGAGCCGCACCATCGTATCGCCGCGGCGCGAGACCGAGCGCGTGTACGCCTTGCGCTCCGCCGCCGGCAACGCGGCAAAGGCCGAGTCAAAGCCCACCGTGCCTAACGGAACGCGCACGGTGAACGAGTCCTTGGGCGGCGTCATGCCGCGCAGGATCTCGGGATTGAGATCGAGAATCGTTGCCGTCGAAGTGTTCGCGGCCTTCGCGACCGCGGCCAACGGCGTCGCCGGGCCGACGCGTACCGAGTCGTACACGAAGGCGGAATCGTACGTGATGTCGAATCCGTACCGCGTGGGATCCTTCGCGATGAGCGCCGCCGCGATCAGCTTCGGCACGTAGTCGCGCGTCTCCGCTCGAAGGTAGTCCTTCTGCGCGAGCGCAAAGAAGGCTTCGTCTCCCGATTGACCCTCGAGCTCGTCGGCGTACCGCGACAATCCGCGAGCAATGCGACCCGGGCCGCCGTCGTACGCCGCGGCCGCGAGGTAGAGCGAGCCGAATTGATCGTTGAGCCAACCCAGGAACTTGATCGCTGCATCAGTCGACCGCACGGGATCACGACGCTCGTCCACCCACCAATCGACGCGCAGTCCCGCCCCTCGCGCCGTGCTCGACATGAGCTGCCACAGCCCGACGGCCGCGGCGCTCGAATACGCTTGCGGATCGTACCCGCTCTCGATGAGCGCGAGATACGTGAGATCCTGTGGAAGGCCTGCTGCCTTGAGCTTTCCGCGGATCATCTTGTCGTATCGACCGCCGCGCGCCAGCATCTCACCGAATCGGGCGTGCGCTCCATTCTGAAATCGATCCACGAAGAACGCGACGCGCGATCGCGTCTCGAACGATCGGACGTCGATGTCCCACTCTGGCTCCGAGTCCACTGGCGCCACCACCGAATCCGCGGTCACCGCGGGCACGGGCTTGGCGAGCGAATCGCCGAACAGCTGAAGCGCTTCACCGGTCACGGCGGGCGACGCAACCTTCGAGGTGTCGCCCGCGCTGTCCGATCCGAGGCCAGGCTGCGTCGTATCGGCCGCCTGCGCCGTCTCTGCAGCGGGAACCGGTGCGGTCGCCGGATGTGAGGAGTGACACGCCGGTAGTGCGAGCACGGCGATGAGGATCGCCGCGGTCCGACGCCGGCCAAGGGTGGTTATGTCGTTGGGCACTCGTTGGTCCGCAAGACGGTGGCTCCTAACGCGTCGCGATGAAGTTGCCGAGGACGCGATTCGTGGCGTTCAATACTGCGATCACGGCACCGCGCACCGGGTCATCTTCGACCAAGCAGGAGCCGAGCAGCTTCTGCGGGCCATCGTGGCGATTGGCGATCGAGACGATGACGACATTCGCATCGAATACGCGAATGGACTTCACACCGATCAACTCGAACGCGAGGCCACCGTCTGAAAAGCTCTCGATCGCGCGAAGGCCGGCTTCAGCAGCCACGCGAAGATCGACGGTAGCACTGGACTGACCAGACGCCGTGCCGCGCACCTTGTGACCTTCGATCCATTCGAGCTCGACTTCGGCCGAGCATCGACCGTCGGTCGCGCGCCGAAAGCGGAAGTCGGTGAAGCGCAGCCGCTCCCGCTTGCCGTGAATCGGTGGAGCGTCCGCGCCGCTCTCGCTTTGGCTCTGCGTCATTTGGCGAAAGGCAAGGGGTTGCCCCAAGGTGACCGGCGTGCTGGCATAACGCAATACGAGTCAACTCTGCGAAGGCAACCCAGCGCTTCCCCGCTCGATGCGCGGTCGTATATTCGCCGCATGCACTCACTTCTCATCGCGTTGGCGCTCGCGCTGCCGCGCACACTTGCGCAGTCGCCTACTGATTCCCTCGCGGAGATCATTCGCGCACGCATCGCCCAGGTGCCGGGTGCTGAAGTGGGCCTCGCATTCAGACGCCTTGATGACACGGACTCGCTGTACATCGAGGCGGATACCGAGTTCCACGCCGCAAGCACCATGAAGGTTCCGGTCATGATCGAGCTGTTTCGGCAGATCGACCACGGCAGGCTCTCGCTCGACACGCCGATTCTCGTCGAGAACCAATTCAAGTCGATCGTCGACAGCTCGACATATACGCTCGATCCGGGCGACGACTCGGACAGCGCGATGTACACGCTGGTCGGCACGCACGTCAGCGTTCGTGATTTGATGGATCACATGATCGAACGGTCGAGCAACCTCGCGACGAACACGCTGATCGCGCTCGCAGGCGCCGATCGCACGACCGATGAGATGCGACAACTCGGCGCCACGCACACGCACGTGCTTCGCGGCGTCGAAGACGACAAGGCGTTCGAGCGTGGTCTCAACAACAAAATTTCGGCGCGTGATCTGGCGACGATTCTATACGCGATCCAAACGAATCGCGCCGCGTCGGCGAAGAGCTGCGCCATGATGCGCGACATCCTGCTGCACCAGGAATTCAGCGCCGAGATCCCTGCGGGACTGCCGCCAGGCACACCGGTCGCCCACAAAACCGGTTGGATCACCGGCCATCTGCACGACGCGGCGATCGTCTATCCGCGCCAGGCGCCGGCGTACATCCTCGTCGTCCTAACGCGAGGGATTCCCGACCAAAACGTCGCGCGATCGCTGATCGTGGACGTCTCGCGCGCCGTGTACGCACATGTGGCCGCTTCCGCACCGAGCGCGAGCGCCGACTCGCACTGAGAACGGAGAGCACGCGGGCATCGAAGCCCGAACCGCGTGGCGATACAAATTGTTACAGGCCGCAACGATCTCTCGCAACAGAGTGCTCGGATCGCCCGGGGCGCAATTCATAAGACCGAGGGCGACAATGACTTGAGCTGGGCATGCCGGTTGCAAACTCGCGCTGCAGCGGGAGCTCCATCCCGCTCGCGATCGAGGCAGCGCGCATGTGGTACTCAGCTGCAGCCA
>DAHUXU010000431.1 GCA_027307005.1 Gemmatimonadota bacterium | reverse complement strand
CTCTTGATCGCCGTACCCAGCCGTCTGCTCGGGTGTCGGGACGATGGTCCGGAAGGGGTTACTCGTGACGGTCACGCCGTGGCAGCTCGTGCAGGCTGGCGGCCTGCCTGGTGGGTCGAACTGGATGCTCATTAAGCCTCGATTTCGCGCACCCCCGAAGTCGGCCCGTGCGGGTGCAGCGAGATGCGTGACGACACCACCGATGGGCACGGAACGCCCAACTTCGCGAGCGCAAGACAGACCGCCCCCTTACCCCCAAGCGTAGCGCAAGTTGTGAAGACGTCATTCGATGCGGAGTGCCGGCGGTGGCAGTCGCAGGGTCCATTGACGACCTGACCGCAGCAGTCGACCTGGGCGGAGAATGAGGGCCCGTCGCACCCACGGCGTTCGCCAGTACGCGAGACGGGGCGCCGTCTCGGTGACGAAGCGGCGTAGAAGATTGTGCGCGAGCAGCTTGATCAAGAACATGGCGTGATTCGCATCGAAGCTCTCGCTCGGAACCTTGCCGAGGCCGAGGCTATGTTTCAAATCGCGGATGACGGTCTCGATCTCGGCGCGGCCGTCGTATTCGAACGGGATCTCCTCGGGAGGCGTGAGCCAGTCGTTGGTGACGTAGAATTGCACGGACTCGTCGGGGTCGTCCCAGATGCGGAGCTGCTGTCCAGAACGACGCTCGGTGGAGCGCAGCGCGATGACGCGGAATGGCACCTTTCGTTTGCTCCACTCTGCACGCGCAAATGGCAGCACTGCGACTCGCTCGGTAGGGTGGTCAAAGGCGTCGCGATTGGTGATGTTCCAGCACTCGTGCACAAGCGCGTGACCGAGCAACGCCTCGCTCCAGCGGAGTTTCACGATGAAGCGCACCGACGCGTCATCGAGATTTTCGAGCAATTCGGTGCAATCCCCGGCGGCGTCCATGCGCGCCGTGACGAGCGTTTGCGGCGAGAGCGAACCGCGAAGACGCGCAATCCAGCGCATCACCGTTGGGACGTCGGCATCTCCGAAGCTGCGGTCACCCGGGCGCAGCTCGGCACCGATGCAAGTGCCGGTCTCCGCGACAACCGCGAGCATGGGATGGTAACTGTTGCGGCCGTGGTAGCGCGGATTCGGTCCCGGCAGAGCTCCCTCCTGACAGCCGAACAAGGTCTCCACCGTCGTGTCGAGGTCGACGTGCACGTGGCGAAGCGAAGACGGGAGCGCCGAGAGGCCGTGCGTCGCCATCATCTCCTCCATGCTGACGAGACGGGGCTGATCGAAGCGGCGCAGATCCCGGTACATCGTGTCGATGCTCGGGATCACGCCGCCCGCGAGATGGACGAAGAGGCGATCGGCCGCCAACGCTTCGAGCGCGAGGACCCGGTCTTCGCCGACGACGGCGAGGTCGAGCAGCAGACGAAGCTGCTCTGCCATAGGATAGACCACGCCGGATCCGGGTTTGAGGTCATTGAATCTGCGCCGCAGCTCGCGCTCGATGCCATAGCGACGCGTGAACCGCCCGAACGCTACCAATCCACCCACGCCCGTGAGCGTCGCGTCGGGTTGCCCGTCCGAGATACATTCTGCCTTGGGCCGGCAGACCTTTCGCCCGGCGCGCTGCAACCGATGCCCCTGTCCCCTCTTGCCGCCGACAACGTCCCGACGCACCTTATGGATGCTCGCCGCGCTCGTAGTTTTTGTCTTCACACACGATTCGACGCGTGCGGCGGGCGCTTCATTTCAAAGCGATCGAAGATCGGCCCGCTGATCAGCTCGCGTCTCGACTTCGCGGGCGCGCGAAATCGAGGCTGATTCGAGTGCCCCTGCGCGTTCAGGGGAGGGAGTTGTACCAGGTGAGGGTGGATCCCGCGACCACTTGAGTGGTCGATTTTATCATGCCGCCGAGATTCGAATCGAACGTATCGGTGACGGCCCCGTTTCCCGTCCGAACGCTGTCGATATAGACGACGGTCGGGTTCGTCCAGGGGCCTGACGAGCCGCTCACGACTTCGATGGTCAGC
>DAHUXU010000412.1 GCA_027307005.1 Gemmatimonadota bacterium | reverse complement strand
ATAGTTCCACGCGTTGTGGCCGTCCTGCTGCGATCGCTCCCAGCGGCGGCGCGCGGCGCGATTGCCGCGGTTGATGTCGCGCTCCGTGGGCTCGCTCATGCCTTCGTACGTATCGTACAGCCAGAGGCTACGGCTCGTGTCGCCTAACTCGAGCAGCGTGAGCGCCACCGCCATCATGCTCCCGCCGCGCCACACGCCGCACTCGACGATGTCGCCCGCGACGCCGTGCCGGACCACGTACCGGACCGCCTGCCGCAGGGCGTACACGCGCTCGATCGACGTGAGCGTGAACGGTGTGCAGCGCGCATGGAGCGCGAAGAACTCGGGATCGAGGTCAGGGTGCGCGACCGGCGGTTCGGTCTTGCGAATGAGCGCGAACCCGAACCGGTCCGCCACACGCTCGAGAAAGTGCTTCAGACGTCGTCCTCCTCAAGGAACGGGGTACGCATAATGATGAACCCACGCGGTCTGTCGGTCGAGGCGGCTGCTCAGAATTCCGCGCCGGCGCCGGCGCCAGTGCCCGCGCGGTCCGAGGTCTCGATCACCCTCCGGCTCGTCGCAGGACTCGGCGGCGCCTTCCTGCTCGCGATCTGCTTGCTGGCGGCGCATCTCGCGCTCCTGGGCGTCGTGGGAGCGGGCATCGCCTGGCTCGTCCAACGGCTGCGCCGGCGACCCTACACGCGCAGCATCGGGTGGGTGGGATCGGTGGTCGCGACGGGTGTCGTGTTCTTCGCGACCTTCATCGTCCGCTCGTCGAGCGTCCAGGGCAGTTCGTTAGACGCGATCATGACGCAGGCGGCCCAGCAGCAGAAGCAGCAATCGCGCAAGCGATCCGACTTGCTGCGGCAGCTCGCGCCGGGGCTTCAGCCGAACCCGGCGTCGGATTCCCTGTCGCGGCGTCTCGTCCAATCGCGCACGTTCGTCGTGCTCATGCTGGGGCTCACGGCGCTCCTCGCTGCCGGGATGGCGGGCGTGCTGCTCGGCACGCTCGGGTGGGCCATGGCGACGACGGTGCTGTTCGCGCTCTTTGCGCGGTGGACGTTCGGGGCGCCGGCCGCCGCGCCGCCTGCCTAACGGGATGACTCGAGCCGGAGGCGCAGGATGCGGCGGGCGACGGCGGCCGCGTACTCGCCGGCGCGTCGCGCGCGGTCCCGCCACAGGGCTCGCTTGCTGCGGGCGAGGAGTGCCCGCACGGCGGCGGCGACGTCCGGCCGCAGGCCCATGGCGAGCGCGCGCTCGTAGCGCTCGAACACGAGGGGGTCTCTGATCCGCGGGACCTGGCCGATGCGCGCCGCGAGCGTCGCCGGCGGCTCGAACGTCCGGAAGTGCTCGAGCACGCCTAACCCGGCCAGCAGCACCTGGTTGCGGATGCACTTTTCGCAGCGCGAACAGTTGAGCTGGTCCGGCCGATTCGCCCAACACACGCGCAGGAAGCGGCGCACGAGCGGCTCGTCGCGGAGCACACGCAGTTTGTCTCCGCGACTGAGCTCGCCGCCCACGTGCTCGATCGTCAGGCCGTTCCCGCTCCAGAGCGGGTCGAGCTGCCACGACGAACCCCAGGGACGCCAGCCGCCGTGGTAGAACGACGCCGAGATGAGCATCGTGGCCGACTCGTCGGCGAGCAGGTGGCCGATGGCGGCGAGCGCGCCGCCGTGCGTGCGGTCCCACGAGGCAACGCGAAACGCGGGGACCGTGCGGAGATTGGTCCGCATCACGATGGCGCGCGCGCCTAACACGCCGGCAATCTCGCGAAGGTTCTGCTCCACCGCGGCCGCCCGCGCGACGTCGGTGAGCGGCATGTCGAACCCGTGGACGAACACGAGGTCGTCCACGCGGCGGCCCGACGCCAGCAGCGTGTAGAACGAATCCACGCCGCCGCCAAAGCAGAGCGCCGTCCGGCCCGCCGCCGGCCGCTGCGGATCCGGGTCGACACGCGTCGTGTCGACGCGCGGCAACACGCGGTCGTATCCCCACCAACGATGCGTGATGTCAAGGACCTTGGGCAGCGATTCGGCGAACGCCGCGTCGATCGCACCCGTCGCGTCGAGCCGCGACCCGCGTGCGGCAGACGGAATGAGACACGCCGCCACGAACGCCTCGACCGACGGGCGCAGCGCCACGTCGTCGGACTCGAACCAGACCTCGGCGCCATCGACGACGGCGGATACGCGCGATGATGTGGTCGTCGTCCGGCATTGGACGGCGGAAACCGACAGGGTGCCCGGCATTTGTGGGGAAGATGCCTTACGGAGGCGTGGTGATGGCGGGAGTGCGGGAGGCAAGAGACGGGCCGCCCAGCGACCGTGTGCTGCAGGGCGTCCGGTATCGGCATTACAAATCCCGAAATCGGTCAGCCGACGGACAAGCCTACATGCGAAGATGGTGCGGCGCAACGCGTTGCGGACCCGGGGTTCTGGCCCGCATCGTGTAACGGGACTCCAGGCGATCTGCCGCGGTTTCTTGCGGATCGCCGTACCCGTCGGCCAAGCGCACCGAGGATCGGCATGGACTCGTTGTTGAAGGACACGCGCGTTGCGTTCCGCATGCTGCGCAAGAACCCCGCGTTCGCGCTCACGGCGATCGTCACGTTAGCACTCGGCATCGGCGCGAGCACAGCGATCTTTTCGGTGGTGAACGCGGTGCTGCTGCGCCCGCTGCCGTACGCGCAGCCGGATCGGCTCGCGATCATTTGGGGCGACATGCGCAATCGGAACGTGACCAACTTTCCGATGTCGCCGGCCGATTTCCGCGACCTCCGCGCGACGACCAAGACGTTTTCGGCCCTGGCGGGCGTGAGCACGTTCAAGATTCCGGTTGGCGGCGATGGCTATGAGCCGGAGCAGGTGCCGGCGGCCTTCGTGACGACGAACCTGTTCTCGGTGCTCGGGACGCGCGTGGTGATGGGCCGGGATTTCGTGGATGCGGATGCGACGCCGCAGGCCCAGCCGCCTAACGGAGCCACCGCCGGCCAGGCCGCGTCCAAGGGACCGCCGCTGCCGGCGATGATGATCCTGTCGTACGAGTTCTGGAAGCGCCGCGATGGCGGCGACGCGAGCGTCATCGGGAAGAGTCTGGAGCT
>DAHUXU010000409.1 GCA_027307005.1 Gemmatimonadota bacterium | reverse complement strand
AGCGCCTCGAGGTGCGACACGAGCACGTCGCGTCCCGATGGATGGCAGAACGGACGAACGTAAATGTCGATCGAGCGGGCGCCGCTGTCTTCGTGCGCGTAGCCCCGCTCGAGCTCCGAACGCAGCATCGACAGAATCCAGGTCGCCGGCAGGAAGCGCGTCAGCGGCAGCGTGGTGCGGGCGAGCTTGAGCTGCCGCGTCGGCCAGTCATCGAATGCCACCGAGTCGATGAGCGCCAGCCGCGCCACGCGGGTCGGATGCCGCACGGCCAGGTACTGCGCGATCCCGCCACCCAGGTCGTGCCCGACGATCGACGCGTACGAGATGCGCAGCGCATCCAGCAGTCCGATGACGCGCTCGGCGTGGCCCTTGATGCTCAGATCGCGTCCGTTAGGCGGATCGCTCCGGCCGTAGCCGAGCAGGTCGATCACCACCACACGGTGGCCCTCGGGGATCAGCGGCGCCACGTCGCGCCACAAATGCGACGAGGTCGGGAAGCCATGGATGAGTACGACCGGCTCGCCCGCGCCCCGCGTGCCCGTGGCGTAGTAATAGATGCGCGCGCCGCCTACGTCGACGAACTCACCCCGCATGCGCGATCACGAGTGCAGCGCCGTTCGATCAACGCCGGTGACGGACACGCCGCTGACGACAGTCACGACGCGTTCAGCGGCGACCCGGTCAGGCGTGGACCAATTCATCGGTGTGTGCGGTGTCGCGCTCGTCGTGTCCCGACGCCCACTCGACGATGCGTCCCGCAATCGCCGAAGCGGCCACCGTGTACGGCGACGCTAGATACAACTGTCCCGGACCGGACCGACCGGGGAAGTTGCGGTTGATGGCAGAGATCGTGACCTCGTCCTTCGTGCGCGACACGCCAGGACCCGCGTTGATGCACGCGCCGCACGATGGCTCGACGAACGTTGCGCCGACGTCGGCGAAGATCCTGTCGTAGCCGCGCTCCTGGCAGTACTCGAACACCTCGCGCGACCCGCACTGGATGAAGCAACGGACGTGCTCCGCGACACGCTCGCCCCGCTCCAGCGCCTCCGCGAACACGCGGGCGTACATGTCCATGTCTTCCTTCTTGCCCGCCGTGCAGGACCCCGCGTAGGCAATGTCGATGCGTACTTCACCGGGCAGCTCGTCCACATACAGGCCGTTGCCCGGGTCGCCGGGCAGCGCGAGCATGGGACGCAGAGTGGATGCGTCGATCTCGATCACCTTCACATAGGACGCATCCGGATCCGACGTGAGGCCGTCGCACAACGCGCGCGCCGACTCGGCGCTCATGCCGCGTTGCGCAACCAGATATTCGACCGTGCGCTCGTCGGGTGCGATGATGCCGGTGAAGGCGCCGACCTCAGCGGCCATGTTGGTCATGGTCGCTCGCTCGTCGACCGACAGCGCCTCGACCGCTTCGCCCGCGTACTCGATGATCTGCCCGATTGCCTCGCCGCTCTTGATGTACGGATGGCGCAGAATCTCGAGCATGAAGTCCTTGGCCGCGATGTTAGGCGGTTTGTGGCCGCGCACCACGACCTTGAACGACTTCGGCACCTCGACCCGCACGTCGTTCGTGATCAACGAATTGAAGATCGCCGTCGTGCCGACACCGAACGCGATGCAGCCCACGGCGCCGGCGTGCGGTGTGTGTGAGTCGGAGCCGATGATCACCTGACCCGGTTGGGCGTGCGCCTCGAGAATCTTCGAGTGGCAGATCGCCTCGGAGCCCGCTGCGGCGAGCGCGCCGTGCAGGTTCAGACGATGGTCGAGCTGGCCGTACAGCTTGATGCCCTTCGCGGCGGCGAACTCCCGCTGCTTGCTCTCGAGCTGGTTAGCCACATCGAGAAGCCCCATCTGCACGTGCTCCGGCCGCATGACCTGGTCGAGGACCGTGAGATGGTCGCGGAAGAAGAACACGGACGACGGATCATTCACCGGCTCGTCTCGCCCGACCAACTGGTCGAAGAAGATCGCGGCCATTGGCGTCACGTATTCGTGGCTGAAGCGGATGTCCGTCCGAACGAAGCCCTGGTCCCCCGGCTTGACCGCTGGTACGCCGATCGCGCCGCTCGACGGGTCCGCCACCCAATGCTTCGCAAAGATCTTCTCGGCGATCGTCATGGGGCGCGGCGGCGTACTGACCGTGGGAACGGCGACCTTTCCTTGCAGCCTGGCGAGGTTGTAGTTGAACAGTCCGCCGTATTCAATGATGCCCCGCGATATCCCGCCCTCGTCTTTCGTGAATTCGGAGAGCGGAATGTCCTCACCGCGGCGCACGCGCTCGATCAACCCGAAATCGGTGGACGTAAACACACCGAGGTTCTGACAGTTCTCCCGATAGATGCGCTCGATGTTCTCGGCGATGACGAGCTTGATACCTCCGATCAGCTCAGCGTAAGGCGACTGTTCCCGCGACGAGCCCTTGCCTCGTCGCTTGCCGGAGACGGACGCAACGAAGTGCCCCGCGCGGACCGAGCCGCGCACGATGGGAAATTCATCGCCGCACTTGAGTCCCAGGTACGGAAAGTCTCCCAGCGTCTCGTCGAAGTAGTAGCAGATGTACGCTGGTGTGATCTCGTCGGTCGAGATGTTGTCGCGCAGCTTGGGGTGCAGCGGCGTTCCGACCGGCGCGTGAGGATCGAAGGCCAGATCCTCGCCCGCCAGCTGACGTTTGACCAACTCGGGAGACTCGGTAAGGAACAAGACTCGCCCGTCAAAGCGGACGCGGTCGGG
>DAHUXU010000407.1 GCA_027307005.1 Gemmatimonadota bacterium | reverse complement strand
CTGTTTTCTCGCCGGGTGGCGCCGCGGCTCGAACGGCGCGGCGTGGAGGCGCTCGCCTCGTTCGCCTCCGGGTTAGGCGTGTTGCGGCACCCGTGGCGCTTTCTGGAAGTGCTGTTCTGGGCGGTGCTGCACTGGCTGGTGAACGGCCTCGCGTTCTGGTTGGCGTTCCAAGCGGTGGGCATCGCGGCGCCGTTCAGCGCCGCGCTCCTGGTGCAGGGCTTGATCGCGATCGGCGTGTCGGTGCCGAGTGCGCCGGGATTCTTCGGCGTGTTCGAGTACGTTGGCCAGCAAGGCCTCGGCTTGTACGGCGTGGACGCCGCGCGGGCGACCAGTTGGGCGGTGGGATTTCACGTCCTGACGTACATCCCGATCACGCTCATCGGCATCTATTATTTCGCCCGGTTAGGCCTGCACTTCCGCGACCTGTCGCGCGCCAATGACGGCGACACGGCGGACGCGACGCGCGGCGAGGAAACGCCGGGGGCGGCGGCCGGCGAGCGCGCCGGATGAGCACGGCGGCACGGCTCGTCGCGCACGCGAAACTGAACCTGCTGCTCCACGTGTTCGACCGGCGGCCCGATGGCTACCACGAGATCGGCACGTGGTACGTGCGCCTTGCGTTAGGCGACGACGTCATGGTGCGCGTGGCGCCGGGCGGACGAACCATCGATTGCCGGGGCGCCGACGTCGGTCCGCCGGAGCGGAATCTCGCGCTGCGCGCCGCCGACGCGTACGCCGGGGCCGCGCGGTGGCCCAAAGGGTTCGCGATCGAGATCGAGAAGCGGATCCCGGTCGGCGGCGGGTTGGGCGGCGGAAGCGCCGATGCGGCCGCGGTGCTCCGGGCGCTGGACGCGCTCGCGCCGGCGCCGTTGGGCACCGCGCGGCTCGCGGCGATCGGCGCGCGGTTGGGCAGCGACATCCCGTACCTCGTGTCGACGCACCCGGTCGCCTTCGCCACCGGCCGCGGCGAGCTCCTTAAACCGATGCCGTCGTTAGGCGAAGCGCACGTCGCGCTCGTCTGTCCGCCGTTCGGCGTCGCCACCGCCCATGCGTACGCCTGGCTCGACGCCGATCGGGCGGCCGGCTGGCAGCCAACGCTGGCCGGCTACGGCAATTTCAGGGGATGGACGTCGTTTCCGCGCGATCCGAGCAACGACCTCGAGTCACCGGTGAGCCGTCGCCATCCCGAGATCGCGCGATACATCCAGGGATTGCGCGACGCGGGCGCGCAGAGCGCGGGCATGTCGGGTTCCGGTTCGACCGTGTTCGGTGTGTTCGACTCGGCGCCCGATGCCGCGTCGCTCGAGCGCAGCGTGAACGCGCCGGTCGTGCTCACGCAGACGCTCGCGCGCATCGATGCGGTGCATGTGATCGACTGATGCGCGGCTTGCGCGCTTGAGTCGATCACAGCAGTCGTGTAGGTTAGAACGGTTTGCTGCCCCCTCGTCCAATGGCAGGACATCGGACTTTGGATCCGAGAATGGTGGTTCGAATCCACCGGGGGCAATCCCTGCGCCGCCTTTCCCTTCCCGCCTAACTGTCGTGTTCTCAATGCGTTACCGCGCTGCGAGCGCGACGACGGCGCAGCGCGATCGGCGACTGGTGCGGAAACTGTACCGGAGGCCGCCGCAGACGCCGCCGCGACCTGCTCGGTATTGGCGCGCGCTGCGCGGCGGATCTCCGTGGCCTTCGGCCGATACTTCGCGTAGTCGCGGAACATGGTGCTCACGTCGGCGTGGCCCAGGTTCTCGGCGATGAGCGTCGGATCGTCGCCCGCCTGCAAATGCCGGATCGTGAAAGTGTGGCGACACTTGTGCGGCGCGTACCCCTCGGGGATCGGCACATTCTTCGCCCTGAGCGCCGCGCACGTCTCGCGGACGAGCTCGCGTGTGTGGTACTCGCCGAGAGTGAACAGCAGGCCCAACGGGTGCACGTTGGCGGTGTTCACGTACGCAAGAACCACCGGCCAGAACTCCGGATCGATCACCGCCTGTCGATCGCGATACACGTTCTTCGAGCCGTGCGCGAATACGATGCGCTCGTCGGTGTTCAGGATGTCAATCGGCCGCATGGCGCGGATCGCCGGCAGCTCGAGGCCGCCACCTTCCGCGAGCGCCGCGAGTGCCTTCATGCGTGCGTCGGGCATCGCGTGCACGAGCCGCAGTACGTCCTCGATGCGCGCGATGTGGGGTTGCTCGCGCTTCACGCGCTTGGCCTTGCTCACGGTGTCCATGAGGCCCGCCGGCACGAGCCGCGCCTCGGCCAGATAGGCAAAAATAGCGGTGAATACTTCGTGATGGCGCCGGCGATTCGAGTTGCTCCCGGGCAGCGCCTCGAGCACGCCCTTGATGTGCACCGAGTCCGCGACGACCGACCGCATCGCCGGCCGGACACTGCCCTGCTCATCGAGCGGGAAGAGCGCTTCCGACCACCGCGGATACTTCCGCACCGACTCGCCACGGTGGCGCTGGGCGATCGTCTCGCCCCACTTGGTCACCGCCGGCGCCAGGTCCACGTCGTCGAGCCGCGCGCGGAGTTGGTCTAACGTGCCCGCGATGAAGTGGTCGTAGAGCGCCGCCGCGGTGCACCGGCCCGCGAGCACGCCGTCGATGAGATCCCAGCGCCGTTGCCCTTTGTCGCCGAGCACGGTGAACATGGACTCGATCGCCTCGGCCGTCCCGCGATCGCGCACGCGGGTCGAGACGTGCACGTATGCGCCGTCGCGCGTGCGAATCGTGAACCAGAACCGAGAGGACCCGCCCCTGAGATAGACCATGTGGGTCAGCCTGCTCGCTTGAGTCGCCCAACCTTGTGGTGATCGCGCCAAGCCGCGAGCTCGTCGGGGTCGAACGCGATGATCGGCTTCGTGCCCTTCGTCCCTTCCTCGACGCGGGCGGGCGGATACACAATGCACGGAACGACGCGCCGCGCAACCCACCGCTCGAGCGTGCGCGGCGAGACCCCGAAGAACGACGCGGCGCGCGGAAGGTCCCACGCGTCGGGGCCGTTAGACGCGGGCTCGTGAGCGGTGAGAGGCGGCGCGTCAGGCACGTGCCACCGCCTGCCCGAGCGAAAGCCCGCCGCGATGCACGCGCAGCGTGTACGGCAGCGCTTCGCGCTCGACGATGCGGCCGTTCTGCCAAGTTAAGTTGATGCGCTGGCCCTCACGGCCGCCGTACGACCGTGACTTCATGAGGCTCACGCCCATCGTGTTCGGCTCGAGCGCGGTGTGCGGTTCGCGATCGCCGCGACGTGCCGCCGCGATGAGATCCTTCCATGCGTCGAGATCGTCCGGGCCGGCACCCTCCGGCGGTCCTAACAGAGGCCGAAAGAGTCCGAGCATGCCACTTGCGACCTGGCGCTTGTGCCCGCCGTTGAGCACGTGATTGTCCCGCAGGGGCGCGTACTTCGAGAGCTGGTCATGCGTCGCGCGGAGCGCCTCCTGGTTCGCTTGGGACATGGCGATGATCAGCAGGTTGTGCTGTTGCGCGAGTTCGAGCGCGGCGCGGTTCACGGCGACGCTTTCTTCGTAAAACGATTTGCGTTGCCCCTGTGCCGTCCCCAGATGGTCGATGTGATCGATCACGAGCGCGTCCGCCCCGAAGTCCTTGGCGGCCCAAACTGCCTTGCGGAGGGAATCGACGGTCACGTCGCCCGCCGCCCCAATGAGCACACGAGAGCAGAACGGCTCTCGAATCTGAGCGTACACCTGTTCGGCGACACGTTCTCCGAGCTCCTTCCCATCCTCGCGCGCGTGGAAATCGCCACTGAGAATCATCCCGGGGTCGATGCCTAACGACAGGCAAGCCAAGTACGTGCGGAAGGTTTTTGGCTTCTGCTCGAGAGGCAGCACCGCGATCTTTCGACGAGCATCCGCCCAACGGAGGGTGCTCGACGCGATGAAGACGCTCTTGCCCATGCCGGAGAAGCCGACGACGTAGTGCAGTTGCCCGGGCGCCATGCCACCGTAGAGCGCATCGAGCGCCGCCCATGGCCACCGCAGGTACGACTCAGGGTGTCGCTCAAGATCGATCACCGCGTCCGCGATCTGTTCCGTGGCGTCCGCGGCGGGGTCCGGATGCACGCCACCCCAGTGGCACTCCTGCATCGGCACGCGGCACGCCGTGCACCAGTCTTGGAGCTCCGTGTTCGCGGTCATGCGCACACCTTGGCCGGGCCAACGCGCGTCACCTGCTCGCCGAGTGGTGTCAGCTCCCCGTGACGCGCGAGCGGGCCGGCGTACTGCGCGTGGCGTTGCGCGAAATCGGTCAGT
>DAHUXU010000379.1 GCA_027307005.1 Gemmatimonadota bacterium | reverse complement strand
CCGTTGATGATGCCGGGCGTCCGGCGCTCGGCTTTCGTCATCGAGAGCACGATCGCTTCGGCGTGCGTGAGCCGCTTGGGATCGAGCTTCGCCTGCTTGAGCATTTTCGCGTTCACCCCCGGCAGGAGCTTGAGCAGCCCTTCCAGAGGCCCGAGACGCTGAATCTGTTTCATGCTGGCGAGGAAGTCCTCGAGATCGAAGCCTTCCCGGCGCACTTTCTTCTCGAGGCGCTTCGCTTCTTCGGCGTCGAAGGATTCCTGCGTCTTCTCGACGTAGGTGACGATGTCGCCCATCTGGAGGATGCGCCCCGCCATGCGGTCGGGGTAGAAGTCCTCGAGCGCGTCCGTTTTTTCGCCGAGCCCAATGAATTTGATGGGCTTCTTGATGACGCCGAAGATGGACAGCGCCGCGCCGCCGCGCGCGTCGCCGTCCATTTTCGTGAGCACGACGCCGGTGATGCCGAGCGCGTCATTGAAGCCTTTGGCGATGCGGACGGCGTCCTGGCCGGTCATGCCGTCGGCGACGAGGAGAATCTCATCGGGGTGCAGCGCATCTTTGAGGCGCGAAAGCTCACGCATCATGTCGTCGTCGATCTGCAGGCGGCCGGCGGTGTCGATGATGACCACGCGTTCGCGCGCGCGGCGGGCGTCGTCGACGCCTTTCTTGGCGATCTTGACGACGTCGTTGGTCGAGCGGTCGACGGTGACGGGCGCGCCGATCTGTGTGGCCAAGGTCTCGAGCTGGTCGATGGCGGCCGGCCGATAGACGTCGGCGGCGACCAACCGCGTTGGGCGGCCTTCGCCGGCGAGACGGCGGGCGAGCTTGGCGGCGGTGGTCGTTTTTCCGGAGCCTTGCAGCCCGACCATGAGCACGACGGTGGGCGGCACGGTGCTCATGCGGAGGCCTTCGCGCTGTTCGCCCAACATTGCGGTCAGCTCGTCGTGGACGATCTTGACGAGTTGCTGTCCGGGCGAGACAGTGCGGAGGGCAGAGACGCCGACGGCTTTCTGCTCGACGCGCTCGAGGAATTCGCGGGTGAGTTGGAAATTGACGTCGGCTTCGAGGAGGACGCGGCGGATCTCGCGCAGTCCTTCCTTGATGTCGGCTTCCGACAGGACGCCGCGGCCGCGCAGACGCGCGAACACCGCGTCCAGCTTCTCACTCAGCTCGTCAAACATAGCCGTGAAAGATAGATCGACGTATCATTGAGTTCAACGACGCCGCGACGATCGAGGCCCTTGATCGTGTCCCACCGCGGCGCCGGCCGGATGCCAGCAAACCACTCGCCGTCTTCTTCGACGTCTCCCTCACTCAACCGAAATGGCTCGCGCACAGCGTAAGGAAGAGATTCTTCGCTCGGAGCTCCCGCCGACGTTGCCGCTCATGGCGCTTCGGTCGACGATCGTCTATCCGCTGGGCACCATCGCCGTGCAGATGGGCGCGCCGGAGAACCTGTCCATCATCCGGTCCAACGATGAGCCCGGATTGATCGTGGGACTGCTCGTGGCGACGGGCGATCACGACGAACCGATCAATGCCGACGCGTTCGTCGGCCGGGTGGGCGTCGCGGCGCGCGTGCACGAGCGCATCAATCTGCCGGGCGACACGATTCAGATCACCCTCCAGGGACTGCGGCGCATCGTGGTCGAGTCGGTGGTGTCGCGCGAGCCGTATCCGGTGGCCGTGATCAAACCGGCGAAAGAGACGCCGCTGGATCCGATCGAGGGCGAGGAGCTGATGGCGCGCCTCGTCGCCGCGGCCGAGACGCTGGCCGAGCTGGTGGATCGCATCCCGGATGAGGTGCCGGCAATTCTCAAGATGAACATGTCCGACCCGGGTCGGTTTGCGGACCTCGCGGCGACGAACATGAATCTGCGCATCTCGGAGAAAGATGAGGTGCTGCAGCGGCTGGACATCGGCGACCGCATCCGGTTCGTGTTAGGCCGCCTCGAGCGCGAAGTCGCACGGGCGCGCGTGATGGAGGACATCAAGCGCCAGACGGAAGTAAAGATCGAGCAGCACCAGCTCGAGATCTACCTGAGCCAGCAGCTGAGCGAGATCCAGGCGGAGTTGGGCGAAGCCGACCCGGGCGAGAAGGACGCGATCGACATCCTCAAGAAAATCGAAGACGCCCAACTCCCGGAGAAGGCGGCGCACGAGGCGCGGCGCGAGACGGAGCGCCTGCGCATGTTGTCGCCGGCATCGAGCGAGTACCAGGTGATCCGGACGTACCTCGACTGGCTGCTCTCGCTGCCGTGGACCGTGACGTCGGGCGCCGACACGATCACGCTGCAGAAGGTGCAGGAGGCGTTGGATGCCAAGCACTACGGGTTGACCGAGGCCAAGGAGCGCATCCGCGAATACCTCGCCGTGCGGCAGCTGCGGGGCGGCGATCCGCACGGGCCGATTCTCTGCTTCGTCGGGCCGCCGGGCACGGGCAAGACGTCGTTAGGCGAAGCGATCGCGTCGTCGATCGGCCGCGCCTTCTACCGGATTTCGGTGGGCGGCGTGCGCGACGAAGCGGAGATTCGCGGACACCGGCGCACGTACGTGGGCGCGATGCCCGGCCTGTTGATCCAGGCCCTGCGCCGCGCGGGCGTGCGCGACCCGGTCCTCATGATCGACGAGATCGACAAGATGACCTCGGGCGGCATGGCCGGCGATCCGACGGCGGCGATGCTGGAAGTACTGGATCCATCGCAGAATCACGGATTCGTCGACCACTACGTCAACCTGCCGTTCGATCTCTCGTCCGTGTTGTTCATCTGCACTGCGAACAATCTGTTCGACATTCCGGCGCCGCTGCGCGACCGCATGGAGGTCATCCGGATCGCGGGCTACACGATCGAAGAGAAGGTCGAGATCGCGTGGCGCTATCTGCTGCCGAAGCTGTTCGAGGAGCACGGGATCAGCGACAAGGAGCTGCAGTTCACCGACGAAGTGCTCGGATTCATCTCGAGCGGCTACTCGCGCGAGGCGGGCCTGCGCGGCTTCTCGCGCAACATCTCGGCGATGATGCGCAAGCGCGCCTTACGGAAGGCCGAGGGCGAGGAAGGCGCGTGGGTGGTGGACACGGGGAAGGTCGAAGAGCTGTTGGGCGTGCCGCGGTACGCGCGCGAAGAGGCGGAGAAGGAGCCGGAAGTGGGCACGGTGACGGGTCTCGCGTGGACGGCCACCGGCGGCGATCTCATGACCATCGAGGCGCTCAAGATGCCGGGCACCGGCCGGTTGATCGTGACCGGCCAGTTAGGCGACGTGATGCGCGAGTCCGTGGACGCGGCGTACTCCTACGTGCGGTCGCGCGCCAAGCAGCTCGACATCGATGAGAAGATGTTCCGCGAATTCGATCTGCACATCCATCTGCCCGCCGGCGCGGTGCCCAAAGACGGGCCGAGCGCGGGCATCACGGTCACGCTGGCCATCGCGAGCGCGCTGTCGGACCGCCCCGTGCGGCGCGACCTGGCGATGACCGGCGAGGTCACGCTCCGCGGCAAGGTGCTCGAGATCGGCGGCGTCAAGGAAAAAATGATGGCCGCCTACCGCGCGGGCCTGCGCGAAGTGATCCTGCCGAAACTGAACGAGAAGGACCTGCGGGATGTCCCGAACGAGATGCGTACGAACATGGCGTTCACGTTCGTCTCGGCGATGGACGAGGTGTTCCGGCTGGCGCTGCTCGAGCCCGCGTCGGGGCAGCCGGCGGATCAGCCCGCGGCGGCGGCGGCGCCAGCGACGGAGCGCGCAGCGGCTGAGCGGACGGTGGCAGTGGAGCGGCCGGCGGCGGGCGCGGCCCGCGCCTAACGGACCGTCAGCGCGTCGAGTCGGCGGCCGGACACGGTCCCGTCGCCGGGCACGCGCTCACGTGCGCCTTCACGGCGCGGACGACGTTCGGCGACTCGCCGGCGGGAACGTCGGTGTACAGCACGGCCGCATGGCCGGCCACGGTCCCGCCCCAGATCGTCACCGTGCGCTTGTCGGGCAGCTCGAACACCTTGCCTAACGGAGTGTCCGTGCCGGCCGGGTTCTTAAAACGGCGGGCGATGATGGCCTCGGCGTCGCTGCCGAATTCTCCCGCCTGAAAGGTCGTGTTCCAGAGCGTGAGCCACGCCACGCCGACCCCCGAGGGGAACTTGATCACCTCGTAGCGGTCCCCTGCCCAACCGGCGGCCACACGCATCGACGAATTCTGATCCTGCAGGAACTGCATCAGGTAGATCCGCGTCTCGAATTCGCCGAGGTCGTCGTCGTACGTGACCTTGCCGGCGGCCGGCGTCGCGAACGAGATGCTCAGCGGCGCCTGGCGCTGCGGAGAAAAGAACGATCCGGTGTGCAAGATCTCCGACGTCGACGTCGGCATGTTCGCGTCGTACGGCTGCTTGCCGGCCATGTGCAGCTCGAACTGCCGCATGAATTCGGCGCCGCTCAAATACGGAAAGATCAACGTCTCCTGGACGATCTCAGGCGCGGCGCGCATTTCCGCCATGCCCTGCATGCGACTGTCGCGAATCATGTCCCGCACGCGATCCCATCCGCCCGGCAGTCCGGCGCCCGGACCGAGCGCCGCCTGGATGGGCACGAGCATCGCCTGCCCCTCGATCACCGCCTTTGCCGCCTGGCTGCGATCGTTCTGCCGCTTCACCTGGTTGATCGAGTCCAGGTTCATGTATTGGTCTTGCAGCGCGTGCACCAGCTCGTGCTGGATGGTGAGGCCGAGGAATTCGGGCGGCGCGCTGTCGACGACGTACAGCACCTTGGTGTGCGGATCGTAAAACCCTTCGACCTGCTCCGTCAGCAGATTGATGAACAGCGACTTGAGGTCGAGCGTGTCGGGAATGAGGCCTAACCGGCTGTAGAACGCCTGCTTGCCGGCAAGCTCCTGCGCGCTCTCGTCGGACGTGAACTGCGCCTCGAGGAAGTCGCGAACCTGCGCTCTGGTGCGCGTCTCGAGTACCGGCGGACGTTTGAATTTGAGTCCGGTGCCGCGCTCGATGATGGGAATGTCCTCCGCCACCTGCCGAGCGTACGGCCCGTTCGTCGCTGCCGCGTCGCTGCGCGAGCAGGCGCCGGCGGCGATCAGGACGGCCGCCGCCAGCGCCGAGCGCGCCGCCCTCACGGCGTCCATTGCACGTCCAGCCCGGTGGCCACGGCAACCACGCGCGCGACGTCGTGTCCGCGCACGACGAGGCCGGCGTCGATCAGACGGCGCTGGAGCTCGGTCTCGAGCGCGGCGAGCCGCGAGCGCGCCGCCGGGACGACGCGCGGCCCGCGCTCCGGCGCCGGCGCGGATTGTCCGTTAGGGGTAGGTGCGGCACCCGAAGCAAGGGCTACAAGCGGCTTGTAAGAATGGGCCCATCCCGCACCCAACCGAGCGCGCGTTCCGCGCGCTAAACGCGTGTTTCGTCGGACTTTGCTGCTCGT
>DAHUXU010000371.1 GCA_027307005.1 Gemmatimonadota bacterium | reverse complement strand
GTCGCTGTTGTCCGCCTGTCGCTGTTGTCCGCCTGTCGCTGTTGTCCGCCTGTCGCTGGTGTCCGCCTGTCGCTGTTGTGTCCGCCTGTTGTGTCCGCCTGCCTGTAGTGCGCTGTTCTCCGCCTGTTCTCCGTCTTTGGTCCGCGTGTTCTCCGCCTTTAGTCCGCCTGTTGTCCGCCTGTAGCCTGGGGCGATTATATTGGACGCTTATACATTAATCCCGGCGCCGCGTTCTGGATTCGCTGGAGCGCGGCGCCTCACGTACACCCGACGAGCATCTGCATGAAAGATCGTACGGCCTCGAGCGCGAGCACCACTGGCGGGTTGCCTGTTGCGCCATCGATGGGACCCGCCCTCGACGCCGCGCACGTCCCGCACGAGCGCGCGGAGAACCAGCGCCGCATCGTGTTCATCAGCGGACTCGCGATTCTCGTCGCATTCGGGGCCGGATTCGTCGCCGTCATCCTGATGCGGCTGATCGGGCTGATCACGAACCTGTCGTTCTATGGGCGGTTCTCGACCGACTTCTCCTCGCCGGCGGGCAATCATCTCGGGCTGTGGGTGATCCTGGTGCCCGTGGTCGGCGGCGTGATCGTGGGTATCATGGCGCGCTACGGCTCCGCGGCCATTCGCGGCCACGGCATTCCCGAAGCGATGGAGCAGGTGCTGTACAACGAAAGCCGCGTGCCGCCGCGGGTCACGATTCTCAAACCGGTGTCGGCCGCGTTCGCGATCGGCACCGGCGGTCCGTTCGGCGCCGAGGGCCCGATCATCGCGACGGGCGGTGCGTTAGGCTCGCTCGTTGGGCAGCTGGTGCGCACCACGGCGGACGAGCGGAAGGTGCTGTTGGCCGCCGGCGCCGCTGCGGGCATGGCGGCGACGTTCGGCAGCCCGGTGTCGGCGGTGCTGCTCGCCATCGAGCTGCTGCTGTTCGAGTATCGAGCGCGGTCGCTCGTGCCGGTGGCGCTCGCCAGCGCGACGGCAACGGCCGTTCGTATCGCCTTCATGGGCTCGGGTCCGATCTTCCCGATGAGCAACATCGTGCAGCCGGGAGGCGCGGCGTTGGCGACCTACATCGTCCTGGGCGCGGTCGTCGGCCTGGCGTCCGTCTACGTCACGCGCGCGGTGTACGCGATCGAAGATGGGTTCGACAAGCTGCCGATTCACTGGATGTGGTGGCCGGCGATCGGCGGGCTGGCGGTGGGCATCATCGGGTACTTCGCGCCGCACACGATGGGCGTCGGGTACGACAACATCGAGCACATTGTGGCCGGCAACATCGTCGGCGGCGCCCTGTTGGTGTTGGTCGTCGCGAAATTCGTGTCTTGGGCCATTTCGTTGGGCAGCGGCACGTCCGGTGGAACGCTGGCGCCGTTGTTCACGATCGGGGGCGGCCTGGGCTCGCTGCTCGGCAGCGTGGTGATCGCGCTGGCGCCCGGGTTGGGCCTGGACGTGCGCGTGGCGGCGCTGGTTGGGATGGCGGCGATTTTCGCGGGCGCATCGCGGGCGATGCTCGCGTCGGTCGTGTTCGCGTTCGAAACGACGCGGCAACCGTTAGGCATGCTGCCGCTCCTGGGCGGATGCAGCGCCGCCTATCTCGTGTCGTTGCTCATGATGCGCAGCACGATCATGACGGAGAAGCTGGCGCGGCGCGGGACGGACGTGGAATCGGACTACGCCGTCGACTATCTGTCGCAGATCCTGGTGAAGGATGTCGCATCGCCCGACGTCGTCGCGCTCGATGCCGATGATGCAATTGAAGAAGTGCGCGACTGGATGGCGTCGCGCGAAGACGAGTCGCGGCACCAGGGGTTCCCGGTGGTGGACAAGGATGGCCAGCTGTTAGGCGTCGTGGGTCGCGGCGACCTGCTCGATCTCGAGCTGCCGATCGATGCGAAGGTGCGCGATGTGATCAAGCGGCCGCCGGTGGTGATTTTGGCGGAGAACACGGTGCGCCAGGCGGCCGACCACATGGTGCGGCAGGGCGTCGGTCGTTTGCCGGTGGTGACGCGCGCGGATCCGGATCACGTCGTCGGCATCGTGACGCGGAGCGACCTGCTCGCCGCACACGCGACGCGGCTCGATTCCGCGAATCGTGCCAGCCGAACGATTCGTCTCGAGTTCCACGCGCTGCCGCGGCGGTTCCGGCGGTCGCACGCGCCACTCGGCGATGAGACGGCGGCGATCACGACCGTCGAAACGGGGCCGTCGACGCTCCCTCCCGAGACGGACAACGACCAGACGCCGCCGCGGAAGGGATGACGGTCAAGCGTTCGGCAGAGCGGGTCACGCGTCGAGCGACGCGTTCAGGTCGATCTTCACGTTGCCCTTGAGCGCCCCGGACACCGGACAGCCGTCCTTGGTGGCCTCGGCGATCTTTCGAAAGGTGGGCGCGTCGATGTTCGCGACCTTGGCGCGCACCGTGAGCACCATGGTCGTGATCTTGAATCCCTCGCCGACCTTGTCGATCGTGCACGCGGCCTTGGTCTCGACGCGCTGCGGCGGCGTGCCGTTCTGCTCCAAGCCGAGCGAGAGCGCCATACTGTAGCAAGCGGCCTCGGCAGCCGCGAGCAGTTCTTCCGGATTCGAGCCCGGCGTGGTGCCGAACCTCGTGCCGAACGAATACGCGCCGCCGATCTTGCCGCTCTGCCCCGAAAATGACCCTGTCCCAGATTGCAGGCCGCCTTCCCACACGGCCGTCGCCACACGTGTCGGCATCGTTTGCTCCTGGCTGTGTTGTCGATTCATGACGCCGTCGGGCGTCCGATCCAAGATCTCCCGCGCACCGGGCGGCGGCAACCGCGGCGGCGTTCCGGAACTGCGACAGTGCGTGGCCGGCAGCCCCGGCCGTCGTATATGTTTCGCGCGTGAACGACCTGTAGGGGACGAGCCATATGGCCAACGAATCGACGCCTAACGGACACGACGCCGCGCCGCTGCCGCCGTCTCTCGACCGCGTGCTGCGGTACTTTCGGTCGCTCGGCCGCGAGGAGAAGATGCAGGCGCTCGTCTCGTACGCGAAGAAGCTCGAGCCGCTGCCCGAGCGCTATACGGCCATCGACCGGTCGAATTTCACGGTACCGGAATGTCAGACGCGTGTGGACATCTTTCCGGAAGTCCGCGAGGGACGGCTGCACTTTTTCGCCGACGTGAACGTGCGGCAGTCGCCGACGGTGGCGGCGTTCCTCGCCATCCTGTTTTCGGCGGTGAACGACCAGCCGCCATCGACGACGCTGGCGATCCCATCGGACGTCGTGCCGACGATGATGCACGACATCGGGTTGGGGGCTCGCGAGGCGGGGCTCACGGCGATGGTCGACCGCCTCAAGCGCTACGCGCGCGCCGCGGCATGAGCGACGCCGCCGCGTTCCGTTAGGCGAGGTGCGCATGGTGCAGCGCCGCGTCATGCCGGCGATGCCGGCGTCCGGGCCCGCGGGCGATCCCGCCCCGAACACCGAGGACGATCTGGAGCGGCGGCTCGCCGAGCCGACGCCGGCGGTGCTCGACGCGCTGCGGCCGTTGGGCGGCGACCTGGTGGTGCTGGGCGCGGGCGGCAAGATGGGCCCGACCTGGGCGCGCATGGCGCGGCGCGCGTTCGACTTGTTAGGCCGCCGCGACCGCGTCATCGCCGTCTCGCGGTTCGCCTCTCCCGGTGCCGATGCCGCGCTCCGGATGGGACACGTCGAAACCATTCGCTGCGACCTGTCGGACCATGCGGCGGTGCGCGTGCTGCCCGAGGCGCCGCTGGTCGTGTTCATGGCCGGTCAGAAATTCGGCACGACTGACGCACCCGGCGCCACGTGGATGATGAACACGGTGGTCCCGGCGTACGTCGCCGAGCGGTATGCGGGCGCGCGTATCATCGCGTTTTCGACGGGCAACGTGTATCCACTCACTCCAGCGGCCGGCGGCGGCGCACGCGAAGACCTGCCGCCGGCACCGGTCGGCGAATACGCGGCGTCGTGCCTCGGCCGCGAGCGTGTGTTGGAGTTCGCGTCGCGCCGCGACGGAACGACGATGGCGATCGTGCGCCTCAATTACGCGGTGGAGCTGCGGTACGGCGTGCTCGTCGACATCGTGCGCGCCGTGCTGCGCGGCGACCCGATAGACGTGCGCATGGGCTACGTGAACGTGATCTGGCAGGGCGATGCGAACGCGCGCGCGCTGCAATGCTTCGCGCACGCGGCGTCGCCGCCGTTCGTGATCAACATTACGGGCGGCGAAACACTATCGGTTCGCGATCTGGCCGAGCATGCCGGCCGTCTGTTAGGCCGCACGCCGCGCATCGAGGGCGACGAAGCGCCGGATGCGTTGCTGAGCGACGCGAGCCGGTCGATCGCGCTCTTCGGGCCGCCGGCCGTGTCCGTTGGGCAGATGATGGCGTGGATTGCCGACTGGCTCCAGCGCGGCGGCCGCGTGCTGGACAAGCCGACGCACTTTCAGGAGCGGCGGGGCGCGTTTTGAGCCCGGCGCCGTTCGACATCCGGGCGCACCTGGCCGCGGGCCAGGTGATTCCAGCGCATCCTCTGGCGCTGGATGCATCCGGCCGTCTGGACGATCGGTGTCAGCGCGCCCTGACACGCTACTACGCGAGCGCCGGCGCCGGCGGATTGGCCGTGGGCGTCCACCCGACGCAGTTCGCGATTCGCGACCGCGGTCTGCTCGAGCCGGTGCTGTCGCTGGCCGCGGAGGTGTTGGACGAGTGCGAGGCGGGCGGACGCGCAGGCATCGCGCGCGTGGCCGGCGTCTGCGGCCCAACGAAGCAGGCTGTCGCCGAAGCGGCGCTGGCGCGCGATCGCGGATATCACGCCGCGCTCGTGAGCTACGGCGGCTGGGGAGATGCCCCCGATGCGGCATTGCTCGAACACGCCCGCGCCGTCGGCGAGGTGCTGCCGGTGTTCGGGTTTTACTTGCAGCCGGCCGTCGGCGGCCGCCCGTTAGGCTACGAGTTCTGGCTGCGGTTCGCGGCGCTCGAGCCGGTGGTGGCGGTCAAGATCGCGCCGTTCAACCGCTATGCCACCTGGGATGTGGTGCGCGCGGTGGGCGATGCGGGCCGCCGCGACATCGCGCTCTACACCGGAAACGATGACGCGATCGTCGCCGACTTGTTGACGACCTTTCCTAACGGGATGCGGATGGCCGGCGGCTTGCTCGGCCAGTGGGCGGTGTGGACGCGCCGTGCGGTCGAGCTGCTCCACGAGATCAGGACATCCGGATCCGCGGCGCCGGCGTCGCAATGGCTTGCGCGCGCGGCGGCACTGACCGATGCGAACGCGGCGATCTTCGATGCGGCCAACCGATTCGGGGGCTGCATTGCGGGCATCCAGGAGGTGCTGCACCGCCAGGGGCTCGTGCGCAGCACGCGATGCCTCGATGCGCGAGACGTACTCTCGCCCGGACAGGCCGAGGCCATCACCCGTGTCTCGGCGGCGTACCCGGAGCTGCGCGACGACGTCTTCGTGCGGGCGCATCTCGACGAGTGGTTGCGGTAGTGCTCGGCGGACTCTCGCGCGCCCGCGTGCGCGCCGGTAGCTTCACGCCCGTCCGTCGCATTCCAACCACCTCCCGGGCGCCCGCATGTCCACCCTCGCGTCATCTCCTCGCCGCTCTCGCCGCGCGTTTCTCGAGTACTTCGCTTCCGTTGGGCTGAGCACGACGCTGCTGCCCGGCATACTCTGGGCGCAGACGTCGGCCGGCGAAGAAATCACGAGCGAATCGGTCGCCAAAGCAGCCGAGCTCGCCGGACTCGAGTTCGATGACGACGAGCGGGCGATGATGGTTGCCGGCCTAACGAAACAAGAAAAGCAGCTCGCCACCCTGCACGGAATCGCGCTCACCAACGACGTCGTGCCGGCGGTGCACTTCACTCCGGTGCTGCCGGGGACGACGCTCGCGACGGGCGGACACCGCATGGTGCGCTCGACGGTGGCGCCGCGCGCGGTGCCCGCCTCGCACGCCGAGCTCGCCTTTCTGCCCGTCACCGAGCTGTCGGCGCTCGTGCGGCGGCGCAAGGTGACGAGCGAGCAGCTGACGCGGTTGTCGCTCGATCGGCTGCAGGAGTTCGATCCGAAACTCCACTGCGTGATCACGCTGACGGCGGACCGCGCCCTGGAGCACGCCCGCGCGGCCGACGAGGAAACGCGCCGCGGCCGGTCGCGCGGGCCGCTGCACGGGATTCCATGGGGCGCCAAGGATTTGCTGGCGGTGAAAGGTTATCCCACGACCTGGGGCAGCACCCCGTTCAAGGACCAGATGCTTCCCGAGGATGCAACCGTGGTGCGCCGCCTGGACGCGGCGGGCGCGGTGCTCGTCGCGAAGCTTTCGTTAGGCGAGCTCGCCATGGGCGACGTGTGGTTCGGCGGCATGACCCGCAACCCGTGGAAGCTGGATCAAGGATCGAGCGGGTCCTCGGCGGGGCCGGCGTGCGCGACGGCAGCCGGACTCGTGGGATTTTCGGTCGGCAGTGAGACGTTGGGCTCGATCTCATCGCCGTCCACGCGCTGTGGCGCGACCGGCCTGCGTCCGACGTTCGGACGTGTACCGCGCACGGGCGCCATGGCGCTCTCGTGGACGATGGACAAGCTCGGCCCGATTTGTCGCAGCGTGGAAGATTGCGCGATCGTCCTCGACGCGATCTACGGACCCGACGGCCAGGACAACACTGTCATCGCCGCTCCATATCACTGGAACGCGCATCTCTCACCGAAG
>DAHUXU010000370.1 GCA_027307005.1 Gemmatimonadota bacterium | reverse complement strand
CCGAGCAGCCGAGCGATCCGTGCCGTTATCCGTGCCCTTATCCGTTCAATCCGCCTGTCAGGGCCTCGCCG
The DNA here is from genome assembly GCA_027307005.1 of Gemmatimonadota bacterium. Taxonomy (GTDB): domain Bacteria; phylum Gemmatimonadota; class Gemmatimonadetes; order Gemmatimonadales; family Gemmatimonadaceae; genus JADGGM01. The sequence continues at coordinate 1,611 of DAHUXU010000370.1, read as the reverse complement.
TCTCCAGCCCCTTCACGACGCCCTCGAGCAATTGCACGCGCTTCGTGTCGCTCGCGCCCTGCTCGTCGCGTGACAACTCGGTTGCCAATTTCTTGAGCGCCGCCGTGCGCTTGGCACGGCTCGCCGACCGGGCGGACGTGAGCGCGCTCGCGATCGCCGTTAGGCGGCCGGCCGGGAGCCCGTTGTCACGCTTCAACTGATCGACGTATGCAAGCGCGACCGGGAAGGCGGCGGGCCAGACGATCTTCGGCTGGTCCTGCGGATTCAGCAGGTCGAGGTGCACCAGTTTCGCCGCGTCGATCTCGTTCTGCGTGAGGTCGGCCGTCGGCGTGAGCTCGAACACGTCCAGTCCGCGCGCGATCTCCGAGCCGTAGATGTAGCCGTTATAGTAGTAGCCGCCCCAATAGCCGCCGATCACGAGCTTTGTCGGATCGATCGGGCCGCGGTCGAAATAGGCGATTTCCTTCACGTGCTCCGGATCCGTGAAGTCGAACACCGAGACGCCGCCCTGATACCATCCCTGCACCATGATGTCGCGGCCGGGTACCGGCACGAGGTTGCCGTTGTGCGCGACGCAGTTTTCGACGTCGGTCTGCGCCGCGGGCATCTTGAAGTAGCCCGCGTGCGTGAGTTTCGTGCCGCTGATGGTGAACACGGCGTCGGCGCCCCAATTGATCGGATCGGTCGCGCGGCACTTGGGCGCCACGCCGCCGCCCCACTCGTCCGTGAACAGCAGCTTGGTCGCGTCGTTGCTGAAGGTCGCCGAGTGGAAGAACGAGAAATTGGAATCGGCTTGCGCGTCGACACGCACGGGATGCGTCGGGTCTTTGATGTCGAGCAGGATGCCGTAGCCCGAGCACGCGCCGGCGCCGAACCCGGACGACGGATACACCGTGATGTCGTGGCACTGCGACGGGCCGCCGGTTCCGCCGAACAGGTTGGGGATGTTGATGCCTAACGTGCGCAGCGAATCCGTCAGCGCGCGCGCCTTGGACGTGTCGCTCGTATAGAGCAGCGTGCCGAGCAGGTGGGCCGCCCGGTTCGTATCGGCCGCCGTCGCCGTGCGCGGCATGCCGATCGCATCGATGAACCCGCGCGCCTGGACGACGTCGGCGCCGTTGGCCGTGTCCGCGATCGCGGCGCCGTGCGTGGCCGTGTGCGTGAGATCGTTGAAGAGGCGCGGCGAGCTGACGATCTTCGCCTGCTCCGGATGTGCTAACGGAACGCGAATCACTTCGATGCGGAAGAGCGCCGTGTTCGGATCGCTGATCGCGCCGGCCTCGCAGCCCGGCATCTCGCTCGACGACCGCACCTGCGCCAATCCCGATACGTAGACGTAGACAACGCTCTTGTCGCTCGGGTCCTGCACGAGCGTGTGCGTGTGCGAGCCGCGGCAGGTCTGTACGTCGGCCACCTGCCTGGGATGCGCGATGTCCGAGATGTCGAAGATCCGGATGCCGATCATCCGCTCTTTGCTCACGCTGTCCTGGATGCCTTGCGTGCCGCAATCCAACCGGCTGGCCCCGTTCTCCGCCGACACGAACAGGAGATGCCCGTACACCGATACGTCGCCCTGCTCGGTGAAGCAGACGAGGTGGTCGGCGAGCACCG
>DAHUXU010000343.1 GCA_027307005.1 Gemmatimonadota bacterium | reverse complement strand
GGCGGTCATGGCGCCGTCGCGCTGCAACAGTTGGGCGAACGCGCTGATCGTGCACAGCGGGTTGTTCACCTCGTGCGCGACGCCGGCCACGAGCTCGCCCACCGCGGCGAGCCGCTCCGTTTCCGCGAGCCGCGCGCGCATTTCGCGTTCGGCCGTCAGGTCGCGCCCGAGGATGAGGACCATCGGCGGATCCGTCTCGGGCAGCAGTCGCGCCGCCAACGCGACCACGCGGATGCCCGCCTCGTGCCGCAGGTGCAGCTCGAGGCGCGTCGGCGCGCCGCCTAACACCTTGCTGAGCTCGGCGCGGAAGCGATCGATCTCTTCCTCGGTCACGAACTCCTCGAGCGTGCGCCCGACGACCTGCGCCGGATACAAGCCAAGGATGTCGCTCACCGCGTCGTTCGCCTCGGCGATTCGGCCGCTCGCGAACAACGTGAGCACCGCGTCCGGCGCGACGCGGAAGAGCGTGCGGAACCGCCACTCTGCCTTACGGAGGGTCTCGAGGAGGTCGGCGTTGGCGAGGGCGACGGAGAGCAGGTCGGCCATGGCTTCGACGTGCGAGAGCTCGTTCTCGCTGAATGAGCGCGGCGTGCGCGCGACCAGCATGATTGCGCCGATGCACTCGCCGCGCCGCTGCAGCGGGATCACGACGACCGCGCGGGCGCCGTCGGCGAGCGGCAGGTCATCTTCCGCGGCGGCCGACTGCCGCGCGTCCGCGGTCCACCACGCGGCGGCGGTCCGGACCACGCGACCCATGGCGGATGTCGAAACCGGGAAGCTCCGTCCGGCGAGCGACGACGCGCCCTCGAGTCCGGCGGTGATCGCGACCTGCACGCGGTCGCCGGAGACGAGGCCGACGGCGCCGCCATCGACGCGCAATACATCCATGGCGGCCTCGATGAACCGCCGGAGGACGCGCTCGGGGGTGAGCTCGAGCGCGATCTGTTGGCCTAACGTCCACATCCGCTGCATCACCCGGTGCGCTTCGGCGAGCTCGGCCGTGCGTGCGTCGACGCGCTGCTCGAGCAGCGAGGCGATCTCGCGCTCGGCGATGGCCGCGTGTTCGAGGACCATGGTCGTGCGGCGGTGCGTCCACAGCGCGTGACCCGCGCGCATCGCCAGCAGCACGCCGAACGCCGTGAGCGCGATGCCCAACGCAATGCTGTGGCCGCGGCGGAACGCGAGCATCGATGCGCTCGACGTGGCGATGAGGATCGCCACGACGATGGAGAAGGCGCGCACGCGCGCGGCGTCGCTGGCGTAGGTCGGCGACTCGACCGACTCGTCGACGGCGCCGGCTGCGCGCCGGGGCTCGTGGATCGTGACCGCGATACAGAGCACGGCGAGCGACCACAGGACGCCCACCGCGCGCGGAAACGCGACGCCGCCCAACAACACCTCGCGCCCGTAGATGAAATTGGCCGCGCCTAACGCAACGGCGCCCCCCGTGAGCCCGGCCGCCAGCCGCGTGCCCAGCACCTCGCCGCGCCACACCAGCAGCAGCACGATGAGAATCAGATTCGCCACGCCGAGCACGTTCCAGCTCAACGCCGCGAGACGCATCGCCGTCCCCGCGTTCGCTGCCGCGCCCGCCGAGGGATACGCCGATACCTGCGTGATCACGATCACCGCCGCCGCGATGAGCAGTAAGGCGTCGACCATCGCCTCGAACCGCATCCAGTTGCGGTGCCGGTAGCGGGTGAGCGCCATCGCGAAACCGACCATCGCGCAGATCTGCACCGCGATGCCCGCGATCGCTTCGACGTAGGGCGGCCGCGGCGCGTGCCCCGTCCACACTTCGACGATCGTCCACGAGGCGCGCCCGATCACGCCGAACGCCGCGGCTAACGCAAGCGCGGTGAACAGCGCCTGCCGCGTGCCGCGCGATGTGGTGCGCGCATTCGCGAACATCGCCATGCAGGCCGCGAAGTCCGCCGACAACACGACGTCGGCAACGACCGGTGTCGCCGACGCGTGGCCCAGTCCTAGCACTGCGATCGCGAGGATCGCCAGCGCGGCGGCGACCACGACGGCAACCGGCTGAGATGAAATCAATGAAAACCGACTCATGCCCTGCGGGGTATCACTGGAAGGCGCGTCAGAGCCAGAGAAGTGCTGCGAAAGCGCGCGGGCGTCGGGCGTGTCGCGAAACGAAACCGCCAGAGGAAATGACGCCCGAAGGCCTGTTTCGTTGCGTGTAGGCCGGCCGGGCGTCGCTCACGTAATGTCGCCCGGCGTCCGATACCAGGACCGGCGCTGCGCGGCGACCCGATCGGCGGGAGCAGGAGCGTAATCATGTCGATGGCGTGGCGAGACCACGGCTGGCAGGACGAAGAAGGACAGGAGCCTCAGTGGTCGGAAGAGATGTCGTTCGGCGACCAGGACGCCTGGCGCGGCGAGCTGCACCATCCCGCACCTGACGACTGGCACGTCGATGACACCAAGTGGCCGGAATGGGACGCGGGCCCGGAATACCAAATGTGGAAGCGCCTCGCGGACGATGAGCGCTGAGCCGGCCTCGCCGGCCTAACGGTCTGGCGTCGAGTCCCGTGCGTACCGGCGTGCGGTTCCGCTATCTGATGATCTTCCCGAAGCGACTCCACCGCACCCGCAGGTCTTCGAAGTCGAACGACATGTAGATGAACATCGGCTTGCCCCGAATGTTCGCGCGCGGCACGAACCCGTAGTAGCGCGCGTCGACGGAGTTGTACCGGTTGTCGCCCAACGAGAAATAGTGGCCTGCGGGCACGATGAACGGACCCCAGTTGTCGTGCGACGGATGCGCCGGCGCGGATCCGAAGCGCGATGACTTGAGCTCGAACGGGATCTGCCAATTGAAAATCGAGTCCGGCGCATCGACGTAGTCGTACGGCTTGTCGCCCACGCCGAATCCTTGCCGCTGCGCGATCCCGTCCACGTAGAGCATGCCATCGCGCATGTAGAGCGTATCCCCAGCCGCGCCGACCAACCGCTTCACGACCGTCGGCGTGAGCTCATCCTTCACGCGCATGCTCGCCGGCAACCGGTCCTGCGACGGCGACTGGTACACGACGACTTCGCCGCGATGCGGATCGCGAAAGCCCGGCAGATTGTAGTGCGTGAACGGAACGTGCGCGCCAAAGATCATCTTGTTGGCGAACAGGAAGTCGCCGACGAGCAGCGTCGGCTCCATGCTTTCCGACGGGATGCGATACGCTTCGACGATGAACGTGGTGATGAAGAGAAAAATCACCACGGCGCCGATGATCGTCTTGCTCCATTCGGCGATCGCATCGCGTCCCGACTTGCGCGGTCCGCGTGCTTCGGCGACGACGTTGCGCCGCTTCGTCGCGGCCGGTGTGGTTTTCCGGTTCTTGTTCTTCGCGGCCACTGCCATGTGGTGTCGGCGTGAGAGCTGCACGAGTGCGGACGAAATCATCGTCCGGGCCTCGCGATCGCATGCGTATTCTGGGCCGCGACCAGAAGAAAACCAAGACCCGGACCCCTGGATGTACGATGGGGGCGTGCCGCCACGGTACGCCCCCTTCGTCTGCTCGACGCGTGAACCGCCGTCGAGTGAGAGTTACTTCATGTGCTTGCTGGCGAGCTTGGTCATCTCGAACATCGACACCTGCTTCTTTCCGTTGAAGACGCGGCCGAGTTTGTCGTCGGCGTTGATCATGCGCTTGTTCTTGGCATCCTGAAGATTGTTCTTCTTGATGTAAGCCCACAGCTTCTTCGTGATCTCGGTGCGAGGCATGCCACCGCTGCCGACCACCGCTGCGAGCGCATCATCGGGCTGCATCGGACGCATGAACGCCGGGTTGGGCGCACGCTTCTTCCGCGGCGCTGCCTTGCGTGCTGCCTTCCGTCCACCCTTCCTGGCCGCTTTCTTCGCTGTGCGCTTCGTGCCCTTCTTCGCGCCGCGTTTCTTTTTGGTGGCCATCGATGGTCTCTCCCGATTGGTTGAAAGGATCACGTCATAGAGGAAAAAGGGGTCCGTCGCGCCACAAACTAAGAAGGTCCTACAGCAACGCAATAGGGACGCACGCGATTTTCCCCTCTGTACGCTCGCATCTCCATTCGAAATTTCCGCGATGGCGACGCCCGCCAGTGCCGACACATCGGGCGCGACCCATGAATCCGCCACCAAGCTCACCAGCATGCCAAGCGCGGATTTCATGCGCCGCACCGCGCACATCCGTCCGCGATGACCCGACTCCGCGCAGCGCGCGTCTCCGCACTGCCCAACGCGATGCGAGCCACACATTGCCACTCGGCGCTCGCACACCGCCAAGCGCTCATCGACGCAGCGACGACGCCGACCTAAGCGACTCCGCCGGCCGCGCGAAACGCGCAAGCCGGCGGAATAAATATTCTGGGATCAAACCGCGGATCGGTGAACCTTCTTCGCCCGCCACCGAGCGTGCAACCGATCACGCCCAACGGAATCCGCATCTCGCGTTTTTTTTGCCTTCAGGTTTCTCCGGACGTGTCCGCCCGTGTCCGCGCCTTGTCCGCCTTCAGGTTTCTCCGGACGTGTCCGCCCGTGTCCGCGCACTGTCCGCCTTCAGGTTTCTCCGGACTTGTCCGCCCGTGTCCGCGCACTGTCCGCCTTCAGGTTTATCCGACTTGTCGCCCTTGTCCGCCTTCAGGTTTCTCCGGACGTGTCCGGCCGTGTCCGCACCCTGTCCGCCTTCACGGTTGTAGCCGATACCCCGTCTTCCGCACCGTTAGGAGATGGCGCGGCGATCCCGGATCGCGCTCCAGCTTCCGACGCAGCTCCGCCATGTGCGTGTCGACGGTGCGGCTCACGATCTCCGCATCGTATCCCCACACCTCGTGCAGCAGCTCGAGCCGCGACGCCACCTGACCGTTGCGCTGAATGAGCGCCATGATCAGGTCGAACTCCTTGGGCCTGAGCGGCACCGGCTCGCCGGAGCGCAGCACTTCGTGCGTGGCCGGCCGCACCTCCACTTCGCCGAATCGAACAGGCGGCGGCGGCACCTTCGTCGCGACCGGCGTCGGCGACGCCGCGCTGCGGCGCAGCAGCGCCTCGACGCGCGCCAAGAGCTCCATCAGGCTGAACGGCTTCGTGACGTAGTCGTCAGCGCCCCAGCGGAAACCGCGCACTTTGTCAGCCTCATCGCCGCGCGCCGTGAGCACCAGCACGGGCCCGCCAAAGCCATCCTGCCTGAGCAGGCGAAGCAGCCGATAGCCATCGAGCTTCGGCAGCATGAGGTCGAGCATGATGAGATCGGGATGCACCGCACGCGCCTGCGACAAGCCTTTCACTCCGTCGCCGGCGATCGATACGTCGTATCCTTCGAGCTCGAGATTGGTCCGGAGACCGGAGGCCAGGTCGGCGTTGTCTTCCACGATCAGGATGCGATGCGTGCGGACTCCCTGGCTCGTAGCGACGCCCTGGGTCGTACTATCTTGCGGCAGCGAGATCATGCGTTCCTCCTTCGGACGGTATGCTCCCTGCTCCCCCTCCCCCTCCCCCACGTGCGCCGGGCAACTCGACGACGAACCGCGCGCCGCCCGACGGCGCCTCATCGACGCGACAGGTTCCTCCATGCAGCGTGACTAACTGTCGCACCACTGAGAGCCCGATGCCGCTCCCGGTGGACACGGAATACTCGCCACTGTGAAGCCGTACGAACGGATCCCAGATTCGTTTACTCTCGGACTCCGGCACCCCGTCGCCTTCGTCATCCACACACAGCACCGCCCGACCGCGCTCCAGGCTGAGACCCACGGCAACCGTCTGGCCGTCCGGACCGTACTTCACGGCGTTGTCCAACAGATTGAGCAGAATCTGGCGCAGTGCGCCCTCGTCCACGGGCGCCACCACGTTCTCGTCTAACGACAATCGCAGCGACGACTGACGCACTTTCGCCAACGGCTCGAACGACTCGACGATCTCGCGCACCAACGGCGCCAGCGGCCTCGCCTGCGCCGACACGTGCGTCCCGCGGCGTTCCGTCCGCGAGAAGAGCAGCACGTTGTCGACGAGATGACCCAGTCGCCGCGCCTCGCGGAGGATCACCCGCAGCGCATCGCTGCGACCGCGTTCCGTCGTCACCCGGCCGAACGACAGCGATTCGGCGAACAACACGATCTGGGCGAGAGGCGTCCGCAGCTCGTGCGACATGCTCGAGGTGAAATCCGCACGGAGATGCGCGAGTTCCTCGGCCCGCCGGGCGAGGTGGAACGCGACGACCACCAGGGCGCCCGTGCACAGGAGCAGCGCCACCAGCAGCGGCACGCGATTCCGTGGGATGCCGCCGCGCAACAACCTGTCGGCGGCTTGCTTCCGAACGGCGATCTGGACGGTCGGCCCTTCGGCAAACGACCACAACTGGTGCGTCGCGCCGAACGCCGTCAGACCGGCCGTCGACGATTCGTAGACCGTGCGACCGCCGGCATCGCGCACGCTGATCGTCAGCAGTGAATCGTTAGGCAGACCGTGCGCCAGCGACCGCGGCACGAGCGGCGTGGCCTTGGCGAGCTGGGGCAGAACGGTTTGCGCGTAGTTGCGGAACAGCGTCGAGAACCCGTAGACCATGTTCGGCGCGCCGTGCACGCCGCGCATGAACACCATCAGGTAGATGCCGGTGTCGTGCGTCGTGCTGTCGATCATCACGTACAGCGAGCGTGCGCGAGGGTCGGCGCCGCTCGTCACGGTGCTGACGGTGTCGAAGTTGGCCGACAGCGAATCGAGCAGCCGCGCCTGCTCGACTTGTCCCGGCGTGTTCTCGCCGCCCACTTGCACCTTGTGCGTGGACAGATCGTAGCTGAACACATAGCGCGGCGTCGGGACGTACATCCAACCCCAATCACGCATTTTGCCCGCAGCGTGCTCGAGCACCGTGAGCGGATAGACGTGGTCCGCTTCCATCGTCGCCGAGGCGGCGCCGACGGACGACAGGATGGCCATGGAGCCGCCGTAGAGCGCCTTGCCCGCCGCGTCGGTGAAGTTCGCAGCGGCAAATTCAGCGTAATCGCGCATCGCGTCTTGGGCGGCCGCGCGATGCGAGCTGGTCGAGAGCCAGGCAACCCACGTGATCGCGCCGGCGACGCCAAGCGTCAGCAGCAGGACGGCAACCAGCGGAGCCGCAGATGCACTGGACGGCGGGCGCGGCGAACTCTTGGCCATGCTATCCCTCGTGTTACGAAACACTCGCGCTGTCTCGAAGCTGCGGAACTTCGACTATGTACAGCGCAACGCACGGCCGGGTTCAGCCTGACGAAGACCGGACGTGGTCCGGACTTCATTTGGACGCCGGCGCGCTCCACTTGGTTTACATACGACGACCGATAGAACGCAGTTTCGCGCTCGCGTCAGGCATTGGACAGCATCATGCCGCGCAAGAGCTGCAACATTTCGACGTCGTTCGGATCTGGTGCGAGATTGTCCTCGGCGTCGGAGCCCTCCCGGTGCGGCGTCTCGAGGATGAGCGGGACGCCCCTCGCACGCCGATCGGCCAGCAGCCATCGGAACGGCTCGATTCCAATCTTGCCCTGACCCAGGAGCGCATGTCGATCGCGATTCGATCCCTGTGCGCCCTCGCTGTCGTTCAGGTGAAAGAACGATGGCGGCTCGCCGCACGCGTCTTCGAATGCATCCAGTGCAGCCCGCAGCGCATCGGCGGACGACACGATGTCATGGCCGGCCGCAAACAGATGGCATGTGTCGAGTCCGTAGCCGGCGCGCTCGCGCAGCGTAGCGGGAATGTCCGCCAGAATGGATCCGACCTCGTGCGCCGTACGTCCAACCGTGAGACCTGCACCCGCGGTGTTCTCGACCAACAGGCGCGTCGACCCCGACACCTTTTCCAGGGCCTGCGACATGGCGCGTGCGACGCGCGCCGTGGCCGCCTCCGGGTCGCCGCCCAACGCAGCACCGGGATGGAAGCACACGGCGCCGACCCCGAGCGCGCTGGACCGCTCCAGCTCCTTGGCGAGACCGGCGGCGGATCGGCCCCACTTCTGCTCGTCGGCGGTCGCCGTGTTGAGCACGTAGGCGGCGTGAACGACGATGTTGGCCGGATCGATCCTGGTCGACGCAAGGGCGGTACGAAACCGTTCGACGCGCTCGCCGCGAATCGACGACTTGTCGCCGTAATACGTGGGGATCGCGGTGAACAGCTGCAGCGCGTCCATGCCGCCGGCGGCCGCGCGCAGCACGGCCGTGTGGATGCCGCCGGCATCTGACGCGTGTGCGCCAACGATGTAGCGCCGGCCGGCGCCGGCGGTCGTTCGGTTAGGCATTCAGGACCCGTCCGACGACAGATCAATCATGCGCGATCCGCCGCGCAGATACTCGACGCTGCGCGGATCCTGCAGCTGTCCGAGACGCCGCACGAGGGTCGCGATGCGCTCGCTCTGCGCGCGGATCGATTCGCCGATGGCGCGCAGCTCGGCGTTGCCGCCGCCGAGATGCGCGATGGCCTGCGCTTCGATCATGAGCGCGGTGAGCGGGTTGTTCACTTCGTGCTGCACGGCGATCGCGGTCTCGCCGATCCCCGCCAGCCATTGCGCGCGCGCGAGCTTCGTCACGGCGTCGCGCCGCTCGGAATCGAGCACGATGCGCCGCTCGGCGATAACCAACCGCGCCATGAGTCCGGCCGGATCGAGGGGTTTCATCAGGTAGTCGTCGGCGCCGGCTTCGAGCGCCGCTTCGACATCTTCGGGCGCGTCGCGTCCCGTGACGACGAGCAGGAACGTGTCGCGGGTCGATTCGCCGGCGCGGGCGCGTCGGCAGACCTCGAGCCCATCGACCACCGGCATGTTCCAGTCGAGCACCGCCAGCGGCGGCGGCTCGCGCTCGATGGCGCGCCACGCCGCGTCTCCATCGGACGCCACCGACACCTCGTGGCCCCGGCGCTCGAGCGCGGTGCGCAGCAGCCGTTGCAACACGAGATCGTCATCGGCCAGGACCACGCGCATCAGCGCCTCCCGTGGTGAGTCATTTGCCGCCGCCTAACGGAGCGACGTCGACCACCGTGAACGCGGCGCCGCGTCCGCCCGTCACATCGCCCGACGTCCAACCGACCGCGACCACACCGCCGCCGAACGCAACCCGTGGATCGCTGGCCCGCTCGGTCCCGGGCGACACCGGCATGCGGACGGTGAACTCGTGCCCCGCATCGTACGACAGCGCGACACCCACCCGGCCGTCATTGGCGTTCGGATACTCGTACGCGACAATCACGGTGTCGCGCCGCGCCGCGACATCCACGTGCGCCGGATCGTCGCCGTAGAACACGCCGACTGGATTGGGCCACGTCGCGCCCTGGTCGCGCGACGTCGCGTACCAGACGCCCGAGCCGCGCCCGAGCGCGATGAAGTACGCGAGGTGCACGACACCGCCCGCCGAGTCGGCGGCGAGCGCAGGGTTAGGCCGGGCGCAGCCCAGCGGCGCGGTGTCGCGGGACTCGGCGGCGACGGGCGCGGTCCACGATTGGCCCGCGTTCGTCGAGCGCGACACCATGAGGCGCGCACTGCTGTCGGCGCGCGGCTGCCACCACGCGGTGAACCAGTTGCCGCCGCCCGCCGATGCGAACACGATCGAGCTCGGACACGCGCCCGCGGGCGCCACGAACGGCGCGGTCGGTGCCGCGTCCAGCGCGGGCGTCCCGCGTCCGTCGACCAGCAGCCGCCAACCCGCGCTCGGCGCGTTGGGCTGGCGCATGGTCTCCCGCCACGTGAGCGGCGGACGATCGCACGAACCGACCAACACTGCCGACACTCCGAGCAACGCGGCTCGACGCAGTCCGTTGATTCGAATGCGGGACACTCTCGATTGCAGGCGCACGCCGACAATCTAACCGGCGCAGCTACGCGCCAGCGGACGACTCATTGACTCGCCCGCCCACGCGAAGGCCCACCCAATAGATCGGATAACTCACCGCCAACAACGCCAACGCGTAGATGCTCAACGTGGTGTCGCCCACGACGGCACCGATGAGAAATGCCGCCGAGCCAACCAGGGCCAAGCCGGTGGTCCATGGATAGCCCCAGGCGCGGTACGGCCGCGGCCGATCCGGCTCGCGTCGCCTCAGCAGGAACAGCGCCGAGAACGAGACGATGTAGTTCGCCACGAAGTAGAACGCGGCGATCGCGGTCACGGTCTTGAACACTCCGCTCGCGATGAACCCGAGGGATACGGCCGCGCTCGCCGCGAGCGACACCGTCGGAGTTCCGCTTCTCGACACGCGCGACGCGGCCGCCGGGAACAGTCCGTCCTGGCTCATGGCGATCGGCACCCGCGACGACATCAGCAGCAGGGCGTTCACGCTGCTGATCAACAGCAGCACCGTTAGGCAGTTGACCACCGTGTAGCCGCCCGGCCCGAAGAGCGCCCGCGCCGCGGACGAGGCAACCAGCGACTGGTTCGCCATCCCGGACAGCGAGAGCACGTATGCAAACGCGAGGTTGAGGAGCACGTAGATCGCGATCACGGACATCACGCCGCCGAGCATCGAGCGCGGAATGTCCCGGCCGGGATCGTGCACTTCCTCGGAGAAGTACACGACGCCGTTCCACCCGTCGTACGTGTAAATGATCGATTGCATCGACAGCACGATCGCCGCGAACAGCGCTCCGCCGACCGGTGCCGCCGCCGGCGCGGCGGCGTTAGGCGCCGACCGCCGCAGCAAGAAACACGCGAGGATGAGCGCGATCAGCGCGAGCCCTTTGAGCACGCTCGTGACCGCTTGCGACGTGCCGCTCGTGCGCTGACCGCGCCACAGAATGGCCGTGAACACCACGACCGTCGCCGTTGCCACCCATGTCGAGAACGGCGCCATCGCCGGGACCAGCTCGCCCACCGAGGTGCCGATTACGATCGACACGGCCGCCGTGCTCGCGCACGTCGACAACCAGTCGCTCCACCCGATCACGAATCCGGTGTACGAGCCGAACGCATGACGCGCGAACACGTACTGCCCACCCGACCGCGGCAGCATCGCACCGAGCTCGGCGAGGTTGAGCGCGCCAAGCAGTGCGTACACGCCGCCCGCGATCCACACGCCGAAGAACAATGCCGGTGTGGGCAGCCGGCCCGCGATCTCACCCGGCGCAGCAAGAATGCCGGCGCCGATCGTGTTCCCGATGATCACCGCGAGTCCGAACACGATGCCGAAGACGCGCAGCAGTCGTCCGCCGCTTTCGACCTTGGACGCAGTCATTGCTCGTGGGTGACGAATGGGCGAACGACGCGACCGTGACCGACTGGACGCGCGAGGGGGACGACACGACCCTATGATGCGATGCCGCCTGCGCGCCGGCCAGAGAGCCCGGGCGTTGGCCGCACCGGTTGCCCCGCGGTATCTTTAGCGCCCGGCCGGACACACGCGTCCGCCGTTGGCTCGACGGAGGTACCCATGTCCGCACCAGCTGCTCGCACACGCAAGCGCGCCGCCGTCCAACGCCCGCGCGCCAAGACCGAAACCGTAGCGCCGCCGGCGAGCGCACCCGCGCCGCAGCACGGGACCGCCGTCATGGCCGCCTTCAACGGCGGACGCACCATTCCGACGCCGATCAACGAGCCGATACGCTCGTACGCGCCCGGCTCGTCGGAACGGAAAGAGCTCAAAGCGCGCCTCCGCACGATGAGCAGCGAGCGCATCGACATCCCGCTCGTGATCGGCGGCCGCGAGGTGCGAACCGGCAACACGGCGCCGACGGCCATGCCGCACGACCACCGCCACGTGCTCGCCGACTCTCACCTGGCCGACGCGAAGCATGTGACTAACGCAATCGATGCGGCGCGCACGGCGCATCGCGAATGGTCGCGCTGGTCGCTCGACGATCGCGCCGCCGTCTTTCTCCGCGCCGCGGAGCTGCTCGCCACGACCTGGCGCGCGACGCTCAATGCCGCCACGATGCTCGGCCAATCCAAGACGGCGTTCCAGGCCGAGATCGATTCGGCGTGCGAGCTGATCGATTTCTGGCGCTACAACCCGTGGTTCGCGCAGGAGCTGTACGACGAACAGCCACGCTCCGATCACTCGCAGTGGAATGCACTCGAGTACCGCCCGCTGGAAGGTTTCGTCTACGCCGTGACGCCGTTCAACTTCACGTCGATCGGCGGCAACCTCCCCACCGCGCCAGCGCTCATGGGCAACACCGTCGTGTGGAAGCCCGCGAGTACCGCCATGCTGTCGGCGCACTACATCATGAAGATCCTCGAGGCGGCGGGTCTCCCCCCGGGGGTCATCAATCTCGTGTCGGGCGATGCCGCGTCGATTTCGTCGCAGCTCATCGGCCACCGCGACTTCGCGGGCGTCCATTTCACGGGCAGCACCGGTGTGTTCAACGGTATCTGGAAGCAGATCGGCGACAACGTTTCCACCTATCGGTCCTATCCCCGCATCGTCGGCGAGACCGGCGGCAAGGACTTCATCGTCGCGCATGCGTCGGCCGATCCGGCTGCGTTAGCAGTCGCGGTGACGCGCGGGGCATTCGAATACCAGGGACAGAAGTGCTCAGCGGCGAGCCGGGTTTACGTGCCGCACTCGCTGTGGCCGGACGTGCGCGACCGCATCGCGGCGATGATCGACGAGATCGCCGTGGGCGACGTGGCCGATTTCCGCAACTTCATGGGCGCGGTGATCGACAAGAAAGCGTTCACGAAAATCGGCGAGTACATCGGCGAGGCGAAGCGCAACGCGCGCATCATCGCCGGCGGCGGGACGAACGGAGACGAAGGCTACTTCATCGAGCCGACGCTCGTCGAGACGCGCGACCCGGGGTTCCGGCTCCTGTGCGAGGAGATTTTCGGGCCCGTCGTCACGGCGTACGTGTACCCCGACGCGAAATTCGAGGAGACGCTTGCGGTCATCGACCGCACGTCGCCGTACGCGCTCACCGGCGCGGTGTTCGCGACGGATCGTGCCGCGGCGCGACTGGCCGCCTCGGTGCTGCGCGACGCGGCCGGCAATTTCTACATCAACGACAAGCCGACCGGCGCCGTCGTTGGGCAGCAGCCGTTCGGCG
>DAHUXU010000332.1 GCA_027307005.1 Gemmatimonadota bacterium | reverse complement strand
CTGATGCGCGAAGTGCCGTTCGATGCCGACGGCAACTTCTCCTGGGAACGCTTCGAGGAGCGCTACACCTCCGACCTCGCCAATGGACTGGGCAACCTCGCCAGCCGGACCATCGCGATGATCCAGAAGTACTGCGATGGCGAAGTGCCGCGCGTGAGCGTCGCATCGCTCGCCGACGCCGCGCCATGGGTAGAGATCGAACGAGCCCAGTATCGCCGCGCGATGAAGGGGCTGCTGCTGCACGAAGCGCTCGCCGCAGCGTGGCGAGTCGTGGCGCGCGCCAACGAGTACGTCGATCGACAGGCGCCTTGGAAACTGTCCAAAGATCCGTCGCGCGCGGCCGAGCTGCGCGAGACGCTGGCGGCGCTCGCGTGGATGCTGACGCACCTCGCGCTCATGCTCGCACCGTTCATGCCGACCAAGGCGCAGGAGCTGTGGCGTCAGTTAGGCGGGACGGGAAACATCGATGAGCAGCGCTGGCCGGCAGCGGACGAGACGCCCGTCGCGTCGCTGGACCCGAGCGGATGGCGCGTCGAGAAAGGTCTGGGTCTCTTTCCACGAGAAACCGCCGCAGCCTGACGCGTCTCCGCGGCCATTCATTCGCAGCCGCCAGGCGCCGCTCCGTCACCTCGCCCGAGCGGCAAGTAACGCTATGTGGCGCAATTGAAAACAGCTGTTTCACAGCGTGACTCTACACGCATGAAGCCAGTCCTCCTGCTGTAACCCCCGCCATACTGCTGCCCTCGAGAGGTCTTCATGCGCGCCGACCGCCGTTGGACCATCATGCTCGTCCCGAACGGGTGCGACGCCGCGCGGAGTATCACGATCAGCTCCGCTGCGATCCGGCGCTCTCTTCGAATCGGCGGCGCCGCTCTCGTCGCAGTGCTCGTACTCACCGGCGCGGTGCTGACGCGGTCCGCGCTCGCGCCGCACCCGCCTCAGGCGCCGTCGCCTGCATTCCAAGCGCGTCTCAACGGCCTGCTCGACACGATCGAGACCATTGCGCATCGCGATGAGCAGATCCGGTTGCTCGCGGGATTGCCGCAAGACTCGGTGTCCGCGTTGCTCTCGGATCATCCGGCGGCGAGCAGTGACGTCCAGCGCGAGGGCATGATGTCGCATCCGAATCTCGACCTGCTCATCCGTCGTGCGAATTCGCTCGCCGCCAGCTTCGCGGAAGTTTCCGACACGTTGTCGCAACACGCCGAGCGGTTGTCGCACATCCCGTCGATCATGCCAACGGCCGGATGGCTCTCGAGCGCATTCAGCCGTTCGCGTTTCCACCCCATTCTGCACATCAGACGACCGCACGAGGGCATCGATGTGAGCGCGCCGATGGGTGCGCCGATCGTCGCGCCCGCCGCCGGCACTGTGACGATGGTTACCGTGCAAACCGGATACGGGAACGTGCTCGAGATCGACCACGGCGGTGGCATCGTCACCAAGTACGCGCACTGTTCGCGCATCGTGGTCCACGTCGGGCAGCACGTCGATCGCGGGCAAGTGATTGCCAACGTTTGCAATACCGGTCTGTCGACGGGTCCGCACCTGCACTACGAAATCCACGTGCAGGGGAAAGTGGTGGATCCGCTCACGTACGTCCTTCCTTCCGGCGCGATCACCGACTAACGACGGGCTTGCCAAACCGACAACCGCGTGGCCGGTAGTTTGCCTTCGCCTCTATTGACAATCCTTCCCGGAAGCCGCACTCTGGAATAGCGTCGTTTCCTGCTGTGGTCGGCCTCAGGAGGCTGCTATGCGGGAGTTTTACCCCTCGTTGGCGATGCTGCTGATGGGCGCGGCGGTTGCGTGCGGGCCGAGCCATCATGTGCAGCCGCCGCTTGCACCGGATGGGTCGCTGGTCTACACGTCAAACGACATTGCGAAGATGCAAGTCTCCAATGCATGGGATGTCGTGGCGTGGAGTGGCGAGATGGACATGTCAGAGGCAACTGACGGAAGCTCGGCGACGATCAGAAATCGCCGCGGCCGCAGCAGCATTCTGCTGCCCGGCGCGGACATGCCGCTCCTCATCATAGATGGCGTCCGCGTGGAAGATCCGCGAATGCTGCAGCGCATCGCTGCTCCCAACATCGAGCTGCTTCGCATCACGGATGGGATGCATGCAACGTTGACGGAAGGCACCGGGTCTTCGGGTGGCGTCATCGCCGTCACGACCAAGTCCGGACGAATGTAGCGCGCACCGAGCTGGCCGCACGACCCGGACAAAGAAAGCGCGGAGAGGTCACGAACCCTCTCCGCGCTTTTTTTCCAGAGTGAGTGCTAACGCCTAACTACGGCACTGTGACGTCACAGGCACTCGCGTTGAAGTCCGGATTGTTGCCCTCCTCGAGAGGTACCGGGAAGACGAGATCCGGCCCGTATGTACCCTGCGGAGCACTCGCAAAAATATACGTTCCTGTCGGGTAGACCGAATTAGCCGACAAGCCGTAGTCCCGCACCAGGCGACGCATGTCGCCTAACCGATGCGCAGTGGCAAAGAGCCAGAACGCGCGCTCACGCATCGTGAGAAGGAGTTCCGCGTTGTTGGCCGGACCCGGGTCGCTCAACGGTGCCAGTGTCGAGTCGACGCCGAGGTCCGTTTTGGCTTCGGCGCGGAGCGCATTCAAATCGTTGAGCCAGGTTGCCGTGTTCCCGGCCCTGAGCTCAGCTTCGGCCTCAATGAGTCGAGCCTCGACGCCGCTCGCGACGACCTCCGGTGAAGACCGGACGCTGTCCTTGAGAGGAGCCCACACAGTGGTACCTGCGCCGGCAAAGCCCTCGCCGAGGTTTACAACTCCAACACGAGGATCGTGCGCCGAGACGAAGTCCAGACCATTCGTGCCTTCGTTGTCGCCGACGCTCCAGCGACCTTCCGACCACACGAGCTCGTTGACACCGTTGTTCTCACGCGTCGTGTTCTCGGAGTGCAACACGAGGTAAGTAAACGTGGTTGGCACCGTGGTCACGATCGTGTCCGCGATGGCCATGTTCGCTGCGCCACCCAGATCCATGTACGCCCGCGCCTTGCCAATGCGCGCGAGGTACTCGCGCGCGTGATCGCCCGAATCGACCGCGATGGTCAGCGCCGAGTCGAATGTGGCAATCGACGTGT
>DAHUXU010000329.1 GCA_027307005.1 Gemmatimonadota bacterium | reverse complement strand
CATCGCCCTGGTCAACTGGTCCGCCCGCCGCGCCTCGCCGTGACACCCAATCCTGGCGCCCTGGACCACCGCGCGGGTCCTGCCAGCGGATCAACATTTTCATTTTGAGGCACGGTTTGCCGCACCAGCTTCGGGATTGCGGAGACATTGCATAGGCCAGTGCAGATGATTCCGGGTGCCTCAAACTGAAAATGTTGATCCACTGTCACCCGCGCTACACACGGCACTGGTGACAATACAAAGTGCCTCAGAGGCCTCTGGGGCGCTTTTCCTCGGTGGACACTTCAAAACCGGCCACCAGAGGACGGGGCAAAACCGGCCACCAGAGGTGGCGTCCGAGACTGTGTAGTGTTTACCCCGCCGCTTCCTCCGGACGCAAATCAGTGTGGACCTTGGTTCGCCAGCTCCGCGGGCCGCACTTGAGCACGTGAGCGTGGTGGAGGAGTCGGTCGAGGAGCGCCGTGACCGCGGCGGTGTCGCCGAGCAGCTTACCCCAGTCGTCGACGGGGCGGTTGGACGTGAGGATCGTCGAGGCGCGTTCGTAGCGGCGCATGATCAGCTCGAGCAGATCTTCGGCGGCGGTGTGCGGGAGCTTGCGCATGCCGAGATCGTCGACGATGAGGAGCGGGACGGCGGCGAGGTCAGCGAGGTATTGCTTGCGCGTGCCGTCGAGCGCAGCGTCGGCGAGCTCTTCGATGAGCACGTGCGCCTCGCGGTACACGACGCGGTGACCCTGCTGGATCGCGGCGCGACCGATCGCCTGCGCGAGGTGGCTCTTGCCGGTGCCGGGCGGACCGAGCAGAAGCGCGTCTTCGCGCTGCCCGATGAAGCGCGCCGTCGCCAGCTCGTAGATCAGCGCGCGGTTCATCTTCTTGTTGAATTCGAAATCAAAACTTTCCAGTGAGCGCTCGGGATCGCGGAAGCGCGCCTGCTTGATGCGGCGGCCGAAGAGGCGGTCCTGTCGTCGCGTCAGCTCGTCGGAGACCAGCGTCGAGACGAGATCGATGGGCGTGAGCTTGTCGGTCTGCGCCTGTCGCAGCCGCGTTTCCAGTACGTCGGCCATTCCTGAAAGGCGCAGCTTCTTGAGCGCGTGATCGAGTTCAATGAGGTTCATTGGGAGTCATCTCCTGTTTTGCGTTCGATGAGATCGCGGTAGAGCGAGAGCTGCCGAATCAGCGGGTCGACCTGGCGCAGCGTCAGCGGCGCAGGCGGACGACGATCGAGATAGCGACGCAAGAAGCGATAGTTCGCCGCGCCGAGCTCGAGCGCCGCCTTCGCTGCATCGTCGACGATGGGTACGCCGTGTTTCTTCGCGAGCGCCAGCACGCCGATGATCCGGCGCACGCCCAGCTCGCCGTCGTGACGGTGGATGTGCTCACACAGCGCGCCGATGTGCCGGCCCGCTGCGCGAGCGCGGCGCAGCAGCACCTCGGTCGTCTGCGGCGTGCGCGAGGGCCGGTCCTCGTCGCAGATCCGGTGATGGCCGCGCGCCTGCTTCAGGTGCTCGCGCAAAAGCTGTCCCGTCTTCGGCTCGACGAGCCGCACGCGCACGCCGTCCCACTGCACCTGCACGCGGCGGCCGATCCAGCCCGGCGGCGCGCCGTAATACGCGGCGTCGACTTCGACGCAGCCGTCGAGGTGCACGGTTCGCTCGCCGTATTGGTAATAGCGAAACGGCTCGACGGGCAGCTCGCGCAGATGCGGTTTCTCCTCGGCAAACATCACCGAGACCTGTCGCTTCGTCGTGCCGTGGATTCGCGTGTCGGCCCAGTGCGCCTCCCAGCGATCGAGATAGTTCTGCGCCTCGTCGAGGCTCTCGAAGCGCAGCCCTCGCAGCGGCGTCTTCTGCGCGTGGCCGACGCCCGACTCGACCTTGCCCTTGCGATCGGGATCGCGCACGCGGCACGGCAGCGCCACCACGCCGTAGTGCGCGAGCACGTCGCGATAGAGCGGATTGAGCGTCGGGTCGTACACGTCCGGCGTGATCACGCCCTCGCGCAGATTGTCGAGCACGACCACGCGCACCGCGCCGCCGAGCCGGCGAAAGGCGCGCTCGTGCAACTCCGCCCACACGCGCGTCGACGACCGCTCGACGAGCAGCCGCACTGATTTCCGGCTGTAGCCGAGCGTCAGCACGAAGAGCCGCGTCCGGCGGTACTTGCCGGTTTCGCGATTGCGCACCATGGGACCTTCGCCGTAGTCGACCTGCGCCTCTTCGCCGGCGGCGGTCGTGATCACCACGCGCGCTTCCGGCGGCGCCGTCTTGCGCAGTCGCCCGACGAAGCGTTTGACGCTCGCGTATCCGGCGGTGAAGCCGTGATCGTCGACGAGGTCCTGCCAGATCGCCATCGCGTTTCGGCCGCGGTTCAGCGCTTCTTCGATCACGTCTCGGTGCGGCTCGCACGCGCTCGCGGCCGGCGCTCGCCCCGGTTTCGGCGGCCACGTTTTTGGCGCTGAGTCGGTGGACACCCCCTCCGTGGTGGCCGGTTTTGGCGGCCACTCCGCTGGCCTTCCGCCGGGGCGTCGCACCGCGATGCCCGCCGCGCGCAGATACGCGCCGGCCGTTTCTCGACGGACTGCCGTCGCCTCTTCGATTCGCCGCAGCGACCAGCCCAGTCGCCCCAGCGTCATTACCTGCTGTTTCTTTTCGTCGCCCAAGACGTTGGCCATCCCGGCGGGGGACCACGGCCCCTCCGCCTCGTCAACGTCTCGGAGCGCTACTCCTGGTGGCCGGTTTTCAGGTGTCCATCAGTGGCCGGTTTTGGGTGTCCACCGAGGCCGAGGAACAAGACGACCGCCCTGCTGAGATCGTTGGACTCGTTGTGCATGGATTGGAGGAGCGTAGTACCCGCAAGAATGGCATGAGAATACCGTCCGCGTCAGCCCGCCCGCCTCGTCGTCCACGCGACCCGCTGCCCCGCCTCAGCGCGAGTCCGCGCGACGATCAACGTTTCTTCCGCCAATCGCCGAAGCTGGGGCTGATAGACGAACACGACGAACAAGCATCGCCCTGCAACGATTACTCCAGATTCGTGCTGGTCGAGCGCAAAGACGTGACTCTCTCCTCCTAGAAGGCGCCTCGGAGTCCGCGCGTCACC
>DAHUXU010000322.1 GCA_027307005.1 Gemmatimonadota bacterium | reverse complement strand
GGTGACGCTGAATGCCACGTATGCGTTCGGTCCGCAGCCCTTGATCAAGCCGTACATCATCGGCGGCGTCGGCGGGTACAACGTCAAGTTCGAGCCGTCGGACGCTGCCTCGTTTTCCGAGACGCGCTTCGGCATCAACCTTGGCGCCGGCTTGCGCGTGCAGCTCACCGGATTCTCGACGTTCGCCGAGATTCGCTGGCACGACATCTTCACGACCGGGAGCAGCGTGCAGATGCTGCCCGTCAGCGTCGGCGTCACGTTCTAACGGAAGCTCGCATGGGCCGCGAGGGACCGCGCCCGCGCAGCGCACTCGCGGCGCTGGACGAGGCGCGGTTCGGTCCCGGCCGGACCTTGAACTTGCGGGCGATGCTGCCGACGCCGGGTCAGGCGACGGCGCGCGCGGAGTCGTGGTTGCGGCAGAAGCAGGTGGAGCGGGCCGGCGAAGTGTTGGTGATCACGGGCCGAGGGAACCGGAGCGTTGCCGGGGTGTCGGTGGTGCGACAGGCAATTCTCGCGCTGTTGCGCACGCTGCGTCGGCGTGGCGTGGTGGATGCGGTGCGCGAGCACACGCCCGGTTCGTTCGTGGTCGCGCTGGCGCCGCTGTCATCGCTGCGATCGGCGCCGGCTCGGCGAAAGGATCCGACGCCGGAGCCCGCGACCGATCCCCGAGTGCTGTCGGGCCTCACGCGCGAAACGCGAAAGCTCCTGCGCTCCGTTGCGCTGCGCTCGCTGGAAGCGCTCGGCGTGCGAGAACCGGATGCGTTTGTCGAGCGGGAGATGGTGGCGCAGCTCTCGCATCTCGGCGCGACGGTGCGCGCGGGACCGATGCGAGAAGAGCGGTTGAGAAGCGCGCTGGAAGTGCTGCTCGACGAGCTGGAACATCGTTAGCCCGACTATGGCTGGCGCGTGGTGGTGGTTAAGTTCCGCCGTCCACGCGGCACCCCGATGATCCTTGCCCTGCGCGAGCGTTCGTGACCGATTTCCTGCAATTCGCGCTGATCACGTTTACGTCGGTGCTGTTCATCGTCGATCCGATCGCGGTGATCCCGACGTATTTGGTGATCACTCGGAACGAGACGCCGGCGCAGCGCCGCACGACTGCAACGCGTGCGACGATCGCGGCGGCCGTGCTCATGATCGTGTTCGGCATTGCGGGCCGTCTCATCTTTCGGCTGTTCGGCATCACGCTTCCGGCGTTTCGGATCGCGGGCGGACTCATTCTGTGGTACGTGGCGATGGACATGCTGCGCGGACAACGCAGCACGCAGGAGAGCAGCGCCGAAATCGAGGAGGGGGCCGAGAAGGAAGATGTCGCCCTGACGCCGCTGGCGATGCCGATGCTGGCGGGACCGGGAGCGATCTCGACCGTGATGGTTCTCTCGAGCCAAGCCCGGACGGTCGCGGAGGCAGTGGTGGTGTACGGGTCCGTCGTGTTGACCGCAGCGCTCTCGTGGGCCGCGCTACGGTTAGGCGAGCGCCTGGTGGTCGGGCTCGGACAGACGGGCATCCGCGTCATGACGCGCATCATGGGCCTGTTGCTGGCCGCGGTCGCGGTGCAGTTCGTGGTGACGGGCGCGCGCGACGCGTTTCTGAGCCACGGTTAGACATCGCGGTTCGCCGGCGGGGGCGGCCGCCGGACACTTGCCAACGCCCGCGCCGGTCGGCAACGTTCCGCGCGCGACATGCGTAGGCGATCGAAGGCACTCGGCGCCATCCCCTCTGCACTCCAACATCATGCGTTTTCATCTCCAGGTCGCAATGGCGGCGTTCGCCGTCGTTGCCTGTGTCGGCGGCGTCTACGGACAACAGACATCGCTGCCGGGCTACACGCCGGCCGAGGCGCAGCGCGAGCGTGCGCTGGAAGCGAGTACCGCGGCGCGTCCGGACAGCGCACAGGCGCGCGCCGATTCGCGCACACTGTCGAGCGATGTGCACGTGGCCGGCACGCCCGCGCAGGCGCGGACGCGCGACTTCGTGATCGACGCGATGAGGCGCTGGGGGCTCGAGACCAACGTGCGCGCCTACGACGTCTGGATGCCGCACACGACTCTCATGGAAGCGTGGCGCATCGCGCCGGACACGCTGCCGCTCAGGTTGGCGGAAGGGCCGGTGCCGGAGGATACCACGTCGTGGACGGTGAAGGAGCCGGTGATCGCCAACGGCTACAGCGGGACCGGCGATGTCTCGGCCCAGGTCGTGTACGTGAACTACGGGTTGATCGAGGACTACGCGCAGCTCGATTCGTTAGGCGTGTCGGTGAAGGGCAGGATCGCCATCGCGCGCTACGGCCGCTCGTATCGCGGCATCAAGGCGCGCGAGGCGGAGAAGCACGGCGCGATCGGACTGATCATCTACAGCGATCCTGCCGACGACGGCTACACGCGCGGGGACGTCTATCCGTTGGGCCCGATGCGGAATCCCAACGGGATCCAGCGGGGGAGCATTCTGAATCCGGATGGCGATCCGACGACGCCGGGATACGCGAGCAAACCGGGCGTGCACCGCGTGCCCCTCGACTCGATCGAGATCTCGCACATTCCGGTCATTCCGATGTCGTACGGCAACGCGGCCAAGCTGCTGGAGGGACTGCGCGGCCACGAGATCCCGCAGAGCTGGCAAGGCGGGTTGCCGTTCCGCTATCACGCTGGACCGGGGCCGGTGGCTGCGCGTCTCATCGTGCGCAGCGACACGGTCACGGCGGCGATCAAAACGATTTGGGACACGTTCGGCAGCGTGCGCGGAAGCGAGTTTCCCGATGAAATCGTGCTGATCGGCGGCCACCGCGACGCGTGGGGACCGGGCGCCGCGGACAACGTCAGCGGTACCGTCAGTGTGATGGAGGCTGCGCGCGCGGTGGACGAGGCGGTGCGTGCAGGATACAAGCCCAAGCGCACGATCGTGTTCGCGACGTGGGATGCCGAAGAATGGGGTCTGTTAGGCTCGACGGAATACGTGGAGGACGACTCGCTGCGGTTGTTGCACGGTGGCGTCGCGTACTTCAATCAGGACGTCGCGGCACAGGGATCTGCATTCGGCGGCGGCGGCTCTCC
Source organism: Gemmatimonadota bacterium (assembly GCA_027307005.1). Classification (GTDB taxonomy): domain Bacteria; phylum Gemmatimonadota; class Gemmatimonadetes; order Gemmatimonadales; family Gemmatimonadaceae; genus JADGGM01. The sequence continues at coordinate 1,404 of DAHUXU010000322.1, read as the reverse complement.
ATCGATTCGTTCGACGCTGCGCGATGTGGTGAGCCACATCTCCGATCCGAGCGGCGCCGGCTCGATCTACGACGTCTGGCGGAAGCGCACGAACACGCCGGACACCGCCCAACCGCGCATGAGCGATCCGGGCGGCGGCAGCGACTTCGCGGGATTCTACAATCACTTTGGCATCCCGATTGCCGAGTGGGGCTTCGGCGGTGCGGGCGGCGTCTATCACTCGCTCTACGACTCGTACCACTGGATGTCGAAATTCGGTGATCCGACGTTCGGCTATCACGCCGCCGCGGCGCGGGTAGGTGCGGCAATGGTGGAGCGATTCGCGGACGCGGACATTCTGCCATACGACTACGTCGAGTATGCGCGGACGATGCGCGCCTACGTTCCGCGCGTCGACTCAGCGGCGAAGGCGAAAGGCTGGACGCTGGACACGAGTGCGCTAGCGGCGGCGATCAGCCGAATGGAGCAGGCGGCGACCACGTTCAACGCTGCGCGCGATTCGGTGCTCGCGCACGGCGCGCCGTCGCGCGACGTGGATGCGCGCACGAACGCGGCGTTGATGCGCGTCGAGCGCGCGTTCACGCGCCCGTCGGGTTTGCGCACGCGGCCGTGGTTCCGCAACCTGATTTACGCGGCCGACGAGGACAACGGCTACGCCAACATCGTGTTCCCATCGGTGAACGAAGCGATTCGCGCCGGGGATCATGACCTCGCGGCGCGGGAGCTCGCGGATCTGGTGACGCGGTTCGATGCCGCGACGCACGCGATCGATGATGCGACGGCCGCGGTCAGCGGCCGGGCCAAGCGTTAGGCAACTGGCGCGCTGCGGAGCGGGCGGCGCCTCAGCAGACGGTAGGTGAGGTTTGCGAATGATCTGCCGGCGCCGTCCGCATCTTGGCGGGAAGTGGTGGCGGCGCGGGCACGAGGGGCGGGGGCGCAAAGGCCGGGCGGTCGGTCGAGAGCGGGATGACGGGGCCCGTCGGCGTCCTGGGCCGCGGACGCGTGGAGTAGGTGGTCGGCGGGTACACGAGCGGCGCTCGCTCGCGGCGTTTAGCGAGCGCGCGGTGCGCGGCGAAGGCCCGCGGGATGGCGCGGACGGCCGCGTCACGAATCGCGGGCGGTGCCGTCGCGATGGTGGCGCGTGCTGCGTTAGGCATCGCGGACTGTTCCGGCGCTTCGTCCTCCGCGCGCCCGGCTTCTGTGACCTGCGGTGCGCTGTCGGGACGCGCGAGATCGACTGTGATGCTCGGGTCGAGCACGGGGCCGGCGGCGCGCGGCGGCTCGAGCGCGATGAGCGTGGCCCGCGCGCCGCGCACCGAACCCGCGCAGGCGCAGGCGGCCGCGAGCGACACGTCGATGAGCGCATGCTGGCGGGTCAACAGACGCTGCGCGAGATCGACGAGA
>DAHUXU010000035.1 GCA_027307005.1 Gemmatimonadota bacterium | reverse complement strand
GCGCCGGCTGGGCGGAGCGGCGTGGCGCCCCGCTGCCAGTCGTTGAAGTCGCCGACGATCGAGACGCTCGACGCAGACGGGGCAAGCAGCACGAAGCGCACGATGTGCACCGTGTCTGCCCTCACCGGGGCCGACGCGAGCGTCCGCGCGTCTACGCCCGCGCGCGACACCGCGCGCCCAACGATCGCGCCGACGACTGCGATCACCAGCGCGGCGGCGATGGCGCCGACCGCGGAAAACGAGAGATGGATCGTACGCCGGCGTGTCCACCACCCGCGGGCGGCCGAGTGCGAACGGCGCGCGTCGAAATGCACGAGGTGCATCACCCGCTCGGTGAGATCGGGGCGCGCCGGCTCGGCCGAACGCAGCGCGTCGGCGACGCCGCGGATGAACGCGTCGTCCCGGCCGCCGTCCTTCACGTCTCGATCATCGTGATCCGTCATGAATGAATCCCCTCTCGTTTGAGGAGCTTCCGCAGCTGCGCGCATGCGCGACTCACCCGCATCTTGAGCGCCGGAACGCTTGCGCCCGTGAGCGACGACATCTCGTCGTAGCTCAGCTCCTCCACGTACTTGAGCAGAAACGCTTCCCGTTGGTCCAACTCGATCTTGTCGAGCGCGAACTGAATTTCTTCGAGCATCGCCGTGGTCTCGGCGGGTTGCTCGATCGGCGCCTTGTTCAACTCGTCGTCGTCGCGGACGAAACGCTGTGCCCGCTTGGCGCGACGACCGGCAATCGTGCGGCACTCGTTGCGCACGATCTGGAGCAGCCACGCCGAAAGGTGGTCGCGGTTCCGACATCCCGCGAGTCCCCGGAACGCACGCACAAACGCAGACTGAATCGCTTCATCCGCATCGTCGCGATCGCCGAGGAGTCGTACGGCGAACCGATAACAGCGGTCGCGATGACGATCGACGAGGATTGCGTACGCGTCGGAATGCCCAGCGAGCACCTGGGCGATGAGGTCTGCGTCCGAACGTGTCTCCACTAGTAAAGGACTGTCGATGCCCCGGGTCGCGTCACGGGGTCGCCCGCTCTCTGTTGAGGTATTCGGGGACTCCGGGAAACGTGGCCGCAAAGAAAATGGAACGAACGATAGAAAATGGATCGTGAGGCAGCTTGGGCGGGCGGAGTACTACGCTCATGAAGACGCTGACAAAGCAGGACACAACGGACAAAGCACCGAAAAAAAATCAACGCCTTGGTGATGCTCGTGTCGTGTCCGCTGTGTTCGTTCTGTGTCCGCGTCTTCATGAACGGAGATACATGACATGAGAAAACGGCATCCGATCCGCTAGCGCAGGAGAAGAGACCGCCGGTGGTATTATCTTCGACCCTGTGTTAGGGTCCAGCACCGCCGCGCTTCCCGGAAATTCCCGGTATAACCCTTCTTGCAGTATCCGGCCTTGTCCCGCCTTGTCCCGCCTTGTCCGCCTTCCGCCTTGTCCGCCCTTCGTGATCGGGAGATTTATGGGTCAGAGTACTCCGGCGCCACTGCGCCTTGGTGGCGCGGGGCGCATGTTGCGCGCCTGGCGCGTGGTCCTCGCAGGCGCGGTGTGTGGGGGGCTCATCTGTGCGGTGCCGGCGGGAGCCGCCGCGCAGGTGGGAACGGCCGGACACGCCATCGGGCGCACGGCCGGCCTGGTGAAAAATCCCACGCTGGCGCTGGCGGTGAAGGACATCTCGGCGGCGAACATCCGGCGCACGGACTCGGTGTTGGCGTCGTTCGGGACGCGGCACACGTTGAGCGACACGACGAGTGAGACTCGCGGCATCGGCGCCGCGCGACGCTACATCTACACGACGCTCAGCGCCATCAGCGCGAAGTGCGGCGGGTGTCTCAGGGTGGAATACGATCCGGCCATGGTGCCGCTGCCGCGGGCGCCTAACCATCCGCCGGTGAACGTGGTGAACGTTCTGGCGTGGCTGCCGGGGCGCGACACCTCGCGCGTGGTGGTGCTCACGGGGCATTACGATTCGTGTCGCTGCGCGCTCGACCCCATGGACTCGGTGGGCGACGCGCCGGGCGCGGACGATGATGCATCGGGCACGTCGGACGTGATCGAGCTGGCGCGGGTATTCTCGCGCCGCTTCCCGAAAGGCCTGGATGCGACAGTGCTCTTCGCCGCGGTGGCGGGGGAAGAGCAGGGCTTGTTGGGCTCGTCGCACCTGGCGCGGCGGCTGCACGATGCGGGGTATCGCGTGTCGGCCGACATGTCGGACGATCTCGACGGCAATGTCGCGGCGGACAACGGGCGCACGGATTCGACGAACATGCGGATCTACAGCGGCGACCCGGACAACAGCCCGGGCCGCGAGCTGGCGCGCTACGCGGGTGCGTTAGGCGCGCTCTACCATCC
>DAHUXU010000305.1 GCA_027307005.1 Gemmatimonadota bacterium | reverse complement strand
TCGAGCATGGCGTAGGGATTGAGGGCGCCGGTGCGGCCGACGTTCACACGGATGTCCTCGAGACGCGTGACTTCGATGTCCGGCGCGAACTTGCGCGCGATGGCCCAGCGCGGCTCCCGTCCCACGTCGCCTAACTCGTCCTGTACGTTCAGCGCATCGACTTTCACCACCACGCCGTCGATGCCGAACGCCAGTTTGGCGCGCAGCGTGTGCTCGACTTCCTGGACGAACGTCACGATCTCCTCGAGCGTCTTGCAGCGCCGCCGGTGCGGCTCGACGGGGAAGCCCCAGCTCTCGAGCGTGTCGAGCAGGCCCCACTGCGTGGTGAAGGGCAGCCGCACGCCGGGCCCGGGCGCCACGGCGTAGCCGAAGAACCGCAGGCGCCGCTTCGCGGTGATCGCGGGGTCCAACTGCCTCAGCGATCCCGCGGCCGAGTTGCGTGGATTGGCGAAGATTTTCTCACCGTCTTGCCGCCGACGGTCGTTGAGCTTCTCGAATCCGTCGAACGTCATGTAGCACTCGCCGCGCACCTCGATGAGGTCGGGTGCGTTAGGCGTCCGCAACCGGAGCGGAATGTCGTGGATGGTGCGCAGGTTGACGGTGACGTCTTCGCCTTCCGTCCCATCGCCCCGCGTCGCGCCGCGCACCAGGACGCCGCGTTCGTACGTGAGATTGACGGCATTGCCGTCGATCTTGAGCTCGGCCGTGTAGCCGGAGGCACGGACCTCGGCGCCGGCGATGCGCACCGCGCGAGCTTCCCAGTCGCGGAGCTCGTCGTCGTCGAATGCATTGGCGAGCGAGAGCATCGGCACCAGGTGATCGACCTTGGCGAGACCGCTCTGGACCGCCGCGCCGACCCGCTGCGTTGGCGAATCGGGCGTGCGGAGCTCGGGACACTGGTCTTCGATGTCGCGCAGCTCCCGCATCATCAGATCGTATTCGCGATCCGAAATCTCGGGTGCGTCGAGGACGTAGTAGCAGTGATTGGCGCGTTCGAGTCGTGCGCGAAGATCTCGCGCCCGCGTCTCGAGCTGCCGGCAGTCTGGGGAACGATCGTTCGGGGACGTCACGAACGAAAAATACGATGTTCGAGCAGCGCGCGCAGCGCGCCGGCGGATCAGCTCTTCGCTTCTTCTCCCACCACCTCGAGCGTCACCGACACCAGCCTCTCGAGCTCCTCGTCCGCCGACGTTGCCAGGAGCGTCTCGGCCCACATGTGGTCTTCCGTGTTCGTGTAGCGGTCGAGCAGTCGGCGTACGAATGCGATGAGCGCGATGCGCTGGAGCTCGCCCTGGCGACCATTGCGTTGGGCTTCTTTCTGCCCGCGCTGGAGGGCTTCGTAGCGGTGCGCGTTGCGCAGTGCATTGGCGGTCAGGGCCGCGACCACCTGGCAGAAGCGGATGTCGCGGTCGGAAAACGGCGCGCCGTCGCGCTCGGTGCGCAGGAAAATCGCGCCGATCACGGTGCCGCGCCACCGGATCGGCACCACCACGATCGAGCGGACGTTTCGCAGGGCGAGCACCGGCTGCATCTGCTGGAGCATCGGGTCGGCGGCGGCATCGGGAATGAACACCGTCTCGCCGCTCTCGAAGGCGCGCTTGAGCTCGGGATACCGGTCGAGGTCGACGATGAGGTTGTTCATTGCCGGCGCTTCGTACGTCGCAATGAGGCGGACGTCGCGCTGTTCGCCCAAGAGATAGATCGAGCAGCGGTCGAGGCCGAACGTGTCGCCTAACTTCTTGGCGATGGTCTGGAGGATGTCGACGAAATGCAGCGAAGACGAGATTTCGGTGAGGATGTCGACGACGGCCACGAGGTGATCGCGTTCGCGCTCGAGCTCGGAGATGCGCGCGCGAAGCGTGGCGATCGTGTCACCGTTACCCGACGGTTGCTCCTCCCGCGGGCGCTCCACTGCCATGCTGATCATGAGATTTCCTGACGTTCGCGGTGAACTCGGCGCTGGCGTATCGGACGACGCGGTCGCGTCCCGTTCGCTTGGCCACATACAGTGCGTCGTCGGCGGCTTGCAGCAATTCGTCGCGATTCACCAGCCGCTGGTCCGGCCAGGCCGCAACGCCGCAGCTGATCGTGGCTTGGAACGGCCGTCCCTCGAAGGAGAACCGATGCGCCGCTACCCTGAGACGCGCCCGCTCGGCGAAGGTCACCGCGGCGTCGAGCGCGGTGCCGGGGAGGAGGACCAGAAACTCTTCGCCGCCATAGCGCCCAACGTGGTCGATCTCGCGCATCGACGCGCGCAGCACCGAGCCGATCTGGCGCAGCATCTCGTCGCCGGCGCGGTGGCCGAAGTCGTCGTTCACCTGCTTGAAGTGATCGAGGTCGAACATCGCGACCGCCAACGGTTCTTTTAGGCGAACCGCGTGCTCGAACATCTCGTGGAATCGCTCGTCCAACCGGCGGCGATTGTCGAGTCCGGTGAGCGGATCCGACACCGCGAGCTCGAGCAACTGCGCGTTTGCGCGCTCGAGCTCGGACTCGCGCCGCTGCAGCGCATCCTGCAGCGCCTTGATCCGGAGCATCGACCGCACGCGCGCCTCGAGCTCTGCAAACTCGACGGGCTTGGTGACGTAGTCATCGGCGCCGGCGCTCAAGCCGCGAACCTTTTGCTCGACCTCGTCGAGCGCCGTTTGCATGATGATCGGAATGAACGGCAGCGACGGATCGGCCTTGATGCGGCGCGCGACTTCGTTGCCATCCACCCGTGGCATCATCACGTCGAGCACGATGACGTCGGGCGGAGAATCGGCGACGATCTTCAGCGCCTCCGCGCCATCACACGCGCACTCCGTGACGTACCCGGTCGCATCGAACCGGACACGCAACACCTCGCGGCTGTCCTCGCTGTCATCGACAATCAGGACCCGCGGTGCGCGCCGAACTTCACCGTCCATCGCCTCGACCAATGAACCGCTCCACCTCGCTCACGACCGTCTTGGGTTCGCACGGCTTCGCGAGATAACTGTCGCATCCGACTTCCATGGCTTTCTCGCGATCCGACGCCAGCGCGTGCGCGGTGAGCGCGATGATCGGAATGCGACGCGTTTTCGGATCACGCTTGAGCACCTGCGTGGCTTCCCAGCCGTCGATCACCGGAATCGAAATGTCCATCAAGATCAGATCGGGCTGCTCCGTGCGCGCCTTGGCGATGCCTTCCTCGCCGTTCAGCGCCTCGGTGACTCGATAGCCGAAGTGCTGCAGAATCGTGGAGTACACGATCCTGTTGTCTTCGTTGTCTTCCACGAGCAGCACAGTTTTCAATCTGATGCTGGTCATTCGTGTCCTCGAGCGGAGTGCCCTGCTGCGTTCGGAACACAGGCGGATCGCAGGCTGCTCTCGTTCCGATCGCCGAAACGCTCAAACGCACCGCCAATGCCCGTCTTGTCGGGCACATGCCTCGTGCGGCGTGAGACCTCGACAGATACCGCAGCGTTAAGCAAGCTTCTTGCCATGCTCGCTCGCATCGGTTCCAGAGTAACGCACGTTAACAATCTCTCGCCCAACAGATTCCATCATTTTGCGAATCCAAGACAACGACCCAAACGCACCGGAGGCTAACGTGTCTGACGCGACCGATGATGCAGATGATGTCGAAGACCAGGACAATGAGACGGAAGACGAAACTTCGGGCGTCGCAATGTTTGCCGCCGGCCTCATGCTTGGTCTGGTGGTGGGCGCAGGCTGCGCGCTCTTGATGGCGCCACGAGCCGGCGACGAAACACGCCGATTCCTTCGCCGTCGCGCGCGGCGGCTCGGCGAGCACGTGTCCGATCGAGTAGAAGACCTGCGGGACGACATTCGGAGGAGCGCGCGGAAGGGCGAAAAGAAACTGCGGCAGAGTCTGAACCTTTCGTGAGACGGCCGGCGCCGCAAGTCAGCGGCGCCGGATTCTGCG
>DAHUXU010000289.1 GCA_027307005.1 Gemmatimonadota bacterium | reverse complement strand
CGCTCCGATCGGCGCGCGCGCCGGCCCAACGCGTGCTCGACGTGACGGCAGTTATGACAGGCACGGACGACACCTCGATCCACGATCCGCCAAAAGAAAATGCCGAGGGAGGAAATCGCGAGATTGGAGTAATTTCCGGGTACCCCGCATCTCGGCGTTCCACCCCCTCGGCACTTTCCGAGTGATGTGTGCGCGTCACTCCTCGACCAGATCGCCCTCCGCACCCGTTACTAACCGAATGCCGAGTACTCCTTTCACCTTCTCCTCGATCTCGGCGAGCATCGCGGGGTTGTCCTTCAAGAACAATTTCGCGTTCTCGCGCCCCTGGCCAATACGCTGCGCGTTGTAGCTGTACCACGCGCCTGACTTCTCGATGATGCCGGACTCCGCGCCAATGTCGACGAGCAGCGACGTATGGCTGATGCCCTCCGCATACATGATGTCGAACTCGGCTTGCTTGAACGGCGGCGCCACTTTGTTCTTCACCACCTTCACCCGCACGTGCGAGCCAATGACATCCTCTTTCTCTTTGACCGGTCCGATCCGGCGAATGTCGAGACGCACCGAGGCGTAAAACTTGAGCGCCTTCCCACCAGTCGTCGTCTCGGGGTTGCCGAACATCACGCCGATCTTCTCACGCAACTGATTGATGAAGATGACCGACGTCTTCGAGCTCGCGATTGCACCAGTCAGCTTCCGCAACGCCTGACTCATGAGGCGAGCTTGCAGGCCAACGTGCGAGTCCCCCATCTCCCCCTCGATCTCCGCTTTCGGCACCAGCGCCGCCACCGAGTCGATCACCACCACATCCACCGCACCCGAGCGCACGAGGATCTCGCAGATTTCCAACGCCTGCTCACCCGTATCCGGCTGCGAGACCAACAGATTCTCGACATCCACACCCAACTTCGACGCGTAGTCCGTGTCTAACGCATGCTCCGCATCGATGTACGCGGCGACGCCGCCGGCTCGCTGTGCGTTCGCCACCACATGAAGACACAACGTGGTCTTACCGCTCGACTCGGGACCGTAAATCTCCGTGACACGGCCGCGCGGAATACCGCCCACGCCAATGGCCGCGTCCAGATTGATGGCCCCCGTTGGAATCGCTTCCACACGCACTCGAGCGCTGTCCGATCCCATCTTCATGATGGACCCTTTTCCACAGCTTTTCTCGATCTGCGCGATGGCCAGATTCAACGCCTTCTTCTTCTCATCTTGCAGAGTAGAAACCGCCATTCTCGTGTGTCCCGGTGAGAGATGGTGAGCCTGCTGGTTGATCTGGCCGGCTCTCGAATGTACCCGAAATGCTCGGGGATTCGCATACCGAACAAACTACGAAGGGACGGCCAGAACGTCAAGTTTGTCTACGCAACTGAAAACGCGTTCTGCACATGTCGGATCCGCACCCGCCCACCGTCGATGAGCACCCCGATGACATCGAACCGATAGCTGTCCGTGGGATTGCCGAACCGGTCTACCCACACGTGCGCCGATCGGATGAGCTCGCGCCTCTTTCGCCAATCGACTGCCTCCACCGGATCACCGAACCCGCTGCCCCGTCTCGCCTTCACCTCCACGAACACCACCACGCCGCCTCGCCGCGCCACGAGGTCGAGATCGCGATGTCCATTGCGAAAGCGTCGATCGAGGAGTGTCCAGCCCAGTTGCTCGAGCCAACGGGCCGCGTACGCTTCGCCGGCGAGCCCCAATGCCTGTGTCGACATGGGCGCGAATCTAGAATGGCTCGCGCCGAATGCAGGCGCAAAACACAGCGCGCCGGCGCAAAATCATGCCGCTGGAGCACCACCGCGCGACAGCCCTGGCTCCCGGCACCCCAGTCGTCCGCAGTTTCCGTTCGTGTCCGCGCCCTGTCCGCCTTCACCGGTCCGCAGTTTCCGTTCGTGTCCGCGCCCTGTCCGCCTTACCGTTCGTGTCCGCGCCCTGTCCGCCTTCACCGCCTTACCGTTCGTGTCCGCGCAGTGTCCGCTCTCTGGACGCCGTTGAGCCCGAGCAGCATCTCCACACTCGCCCCCGCCATCCCGGCTACCGGCACCTGCTCCTTGAGCACCACGCCGTCGCTCTTCCTCACCCACAACTTCTCCTCGCTCGTGCCTAACGTCAGCGACACGACCCAGGCATCGAACGCGCCGTCCGGCACGGCCAGGCGCTGCTCGCCCACCGTCCGCAGCACCACCGGCACCACCCCGCTCTCGTGCTTGTCCACCGCCGTGAGCTTGGCCGACGCCGACCAGTTCGCGCCTAACGGCGACGCCGCGATCAACCCCTCGACCAGATAGAGCGTCGGCAGCGCGTCGCGCTCGTTCGCCGTCGCGACCGCCACCCGGCCGCTGTCGTCGTCGAACACCGTCCGTACGCTGTCGGCCGTGAACTCGGAGACCGTCTGCCCCGTCGGCGTGTGCTCGATCCGGTAGAGCGGCCGCAAATCGGCGCGCCCCACGTACACCGATTCCGCGTACTCCGCCGTGTGCATCTGCCGCGCGTCGATCACCAGCCAGCACGCGGTCCCGTGATACGTGGTGTCCGTGAGGCTCACGGTGCGGAAGCCGATGCGCTGCGGCGTGCCCTCGCCCGTCACCAGCGTGATGACGTAGACCCACTTCATCGGTTTGAGACGGGCCACCGTCGCCGGCGCCGCAAGACGCGCCGGCACGGATTGCGTCGCCGCCGCCGGGCTCGCCGCCGCCGCCGCGAGCGCCGCCATGACCAACACCTTCGATGCCATCACATGCCTCCCGCTCCGCCCGCGCAGCGTTAGGCGCGCGGGCCGCAAATGCGATCGAGATCCTCGAGTCCCATCAACACGTCGCGCGGCTTCGATCCATCCGGCGGACCGAGAATCCCCGCGTCGTGCAACTGATCAATGATACGCGCCGCGCGGCCGTATCCCACCTTGAGACGCCGCTGCAGCAGCGACGTCGACCCCAATTGATGCTGGATCACCACCTCCGCCGCGTCGCGGAAGAGCTTGTCGCGGTCGCCCGGATCGTCGGCGTCGAGCAACGCGAGACCCGACTCCAACGCTTCCTTCTGCCGCACGATCTCGAGGATGTCCGGCTCGGAGACCTCTTCGGGCGCCAGCCCCTTCGCGGCAAGCGCCGCCCGCTTGGCCGTCTTCCGTTGCTCGTACCACTTCATCAGCCGCTCGGTGTCTTCGCCGCTGATGAACGCTCCCTGCAGGCGCGACGGCTCCGACTTCCCCGGCGGAATGAACAGCATGTCGCCATTGCCTAACAAGGTCTCGGCGCCCACGCCGTCGATGATCGTGCGGCTGTCCACCTGCGACGCCACGCGGAACGCGATCCGGCTCGGAAAATTCGCCTTGATCAACCCCGTGATCACGTTCACGCTCGGCCGCTGCGTGGCCAGAATCAAGTGCAGGCCGATCGCGCGCGCCTTCTGCGCGATGAGCGCCAGCGGCGTCTCGATTTCCGCCTGCACGGTCATCATGAGATCTGCCAGCTCGTCGATCACGAGCACGATGTACGGCAGGATCCCGCCGCTGTACGTCAGATCCTCGAACGCCACATCGGGCGTGCGCGGCTTGGTGAGCGGCGCGCCCGACTGCACCCGGCGGTTGAAGTCCTGGATGTTGCGGCACTGGTTCGCCGCCAGCAGCTCGTAGCGCTCCTGCATCTCGTCTTTGGCCCACTTGAGCACCGACGCCGCGTCGCGGTTGTCGGTGATCACCTTGTGCCGGAGATGCGGGAGCATGTTGTACACCGACAGCTCGACCATCTTCGGGTCCACCATCAGGAAGCGCAGCGTCCGCGGCGTGTGCCGATAGATGAGCCCGGTGATGATCGTGTTGACGCAGACCGACTTTCCCGACCCCGTGGCGCCGGCGATGAGCAGGTGCGGCATTTTCGCCAGGTCGGCGATGACCGGTTTGCCCTCCAGGTCCTTGCCTAACGCAATCGGCAGCGCCGCCCGCGCGGTCTGGAATTCGCGCGACTCGAGCAGCTCCCGGAACGCGACGATCTCCGACGTCGGGTTGGGCACTTCGACGCCGACCGCGCCCCGCCCCGGGATCGGCGCCACGATGCGGATGCTCGCCGCCCGCATGGCCAGCGCCAAATCGTTGGACAGATTCGCGATCTGGCGGACCTTGACGCCCGGCGCCGGCTCGACCTCGTACTGCGTGACCACGGGCCCCGTCGTACGGCCGGTGATCTCGGCGTCCACGCGGAAGGTGCCTAACGCTTCCTTGAGCTTGACCGCCATCGCGTCCAGCTCGCGGCGGTTCACCTCGGCGTTGTGCGGCGGCGGCGGCGCGAGCAGGTCCGCCGGCGGCAGCTCGTCGTCGGCGGCGTCGGGGGTGGCCGACGCGTCGATCGCGGCCGCGATTTCCTCGTCGTGCTCGGCCGTGATCTCGGCTTTCGACTTCTTGCGGCGCCGGCCGCGCGGCCCGTCGCCCATCGCCGCATCGAGCCCCATCGGCTGCGGCGCGAACGGTTCGATCGCCGGCATTTCCTCGGGCGACGGCTCGTTGATGTCGGCCGCCGGCGCGGCGACGGCCGCGCGCCGCCACGGCAGGCGCAACACGCCCGACGGCTGAATGCCGAACACGATGCGCACCGGGTTCCACGCCAGCGTGAAAATCGTCAGCGCGCAGAACGCCGCGATCACGAAGAGCCACGCGCCCCACGCAAGCGCTTCGACCAGATAGAACGCGATGAAGCCGCCCCAGAACCCCGCCGAGTCGCTCCACCGGTGCCCGAGGTGCAGCGCGAGCGCGATGGCCACGGGCACCAACAGCACGAGACCCACCACGAACAACAGCCAGTTTCTGTCGGTGTCCGAGCGCACGCGCCCGAAGAGCCGCAACGCGTGGATCGCCGGCAGCAACGGCACCAGGAACGCCGCGGGCACTCCGACGAGCCACACCATCCCGGCGCGCGTGCACGCGCCCACGGGCCCCATGAGCGACCGCGTTTGATGGCACGCCCCGCCGGCGCCCGAGGTGCTCGACGCGACCGCCAGCGCGATGAACAGCGCCAGCGCCAACAGCGCGACGCCCGCCGCTTCCCGCTGCCGATGCGAGGGCGAAGGCGCGGCCGTCACCGCCTAACGCTCCCGGTCGGGACCGAGCAGCGTGATCTGCCGGTCCTGATACACCGGAATCACCGGGTGCGCGTTCAGCGCGGCGCAGGCCACCAGATCCTCGGCGAACCCCGCCTCGGCGAGCGCCCGCCCGTGCTCCGCATCGGCGAACAACCGGTCCAGCCGGTCGCCGTAGCGGCGGTCGAGCACCGTGCACGCGAACGCGCCGTCGCCTAACTCCGCGCCGTCGATCTGCTTGGTCACCATCCGCGTGTACCGTCCGGCGCACGCCGCGTCCTCGAGCGAAACCTGGCGGTCGCGTCCCGCGCACACGAGGCTGATGTCGGTGCCGCCGCGCGCGGCCGTGCGCAGGAGCGACGTCACCGCCGCCACGTTCACGTAGGACGCGATCGCCACGTCGCGCGCCCCCTGCACCGCGAGCAAGGTCGCCGTGCCATTGGTCGTC
>DAHUXU010000271.1 GCA_027307005.1 Gemmatimonadota bacterium | reverse complement strand
ACGGCCCGTGCCTGCGTGAACGTGTGCCGCCTGGCGGCCACCGTGGCGGCACGCGGCAACGCGAACGCCGTGTCCGACGCCGCCGTCGCCGCCCTGCTCGCCGAGGCCGCGTGCAAGGGCGCCGCCTACAACGTGCGCATCAACGTCGCGTCGCTCGCAGACCCGACGAAAGGCCACGCGCTGATCGAGGCGGTGAGCGAATTCGTTCGCGAGGCGTCCGCTGCCGCCGCACGCGTCGCGACCGAGGTCGAGCGGCACATTTAGGGGCCGCGCCGGACTCGTGAACCGCGTCCGACGTGATGATCGCACCGGAACAAGGCCATGAGCGTCGAGCAACCTCCTGCGTGACACCCGCGTGGACGCGACGGTGACGGTTTGGGGACGATGCGGCAATACAGTGCGCAGGCACACCCCCCACTCCGATCTCGAGGGATGCTCAAATGCGCACCAGATTCAGAGGACGCCCGGCAACGCTCGCCGCGGCGTTCGGAGCCGCCGTCCTGGCTTCCTGTACGTCCGACGCCCCGACGCGCGCGATCGAGCGTCGCGTCACCGATGCCACCGCCTCGCCGGTGTCCGGCATGGTCGACATCTGCCAGCACGCTGCGTCGAGCGCCATGATCATCCGCGTCGCCGCGGCGGCGCTTCCAGCGCACCTGGCCCACGGCGACTACCTCACCACCCTTTCCGTTAGCCACGATCCCGCCGCGCCGATCGACGGCGCACACTTCGAGCGCATCGGAGACGCGCTCGCCGCCGCGCGCGCGGGACGGCTGAACCGGGGCGAGCTCGTGTCGGCCGACTGCCGCATCACGATCGACGTCGCACCCGGTATCGTGCGTGGCACGGCCAACCAGACGACCGACCCGTCCCTCGAGCATTTCCCGCTGATCGTCGACGTTCCGGACATCTCGCTCCAGGGAGCGCTCCAGATGCGCGTGGACGACGACGGCCGCGCGACCGGCGATGGCTTGGGCGACGCGGCCACGACCGTCACACCCGCCGATCCGCTGCCGATCGTGAACGGCGTTTCCACGCCGATCATCATTGCGAACGGCCATCCCGGCGCCTCCGCCGCCAACGGCCTGACGGTGGCGGGCTTCGTCTTCCAGTCCGGACACGCCGCCGACGCGGACGCCGGAGGTCAGGGGTTGTTGGCCATTCGCGTCGCCGGGCTCACGATACGCGGAAATCGATTCGAGGGTGGATTCACCGAGGCCATGGACCTCCGCGCCAGCAGCGGCGACGTCCTCACGAATCATCTGTCCGGCGACGGCGGTACCTGCGACATCTGCCTGGCCGGCCCCGGCAGCTACCGAGCCGAGGGCAACCGGATCCTGGCCGGCGGCATTGAAGGCATTCTCGACTTCGCGACGGTGAACCTGCCCCTGCCCGACGTCGTCGAGCCGTTCGTGCTTCCGGCCTCGGCCGAAACCTGGGCCGACGTCAGCAACAACGAGGTCCGCGACCACCAGCGCCTCCCGGTCGGCGCGGGCATCAGGGTCGGTGTGATCGGCACGTCGGCGCCCAACGTACACGGCATCGTGCACACGATGTTCCGAAACAATCTGGTGTCGAACAATCGCTTCGGCATGATCGTCGACGCGGGCTTCCCGGTGGCCGGCACGGACCTCGCGGGCGACGCGGATCTGACCTTCCACGGCAACATCATCGAACAGAGCTGCCAGGCTCCTCTGCTCGTCTCACTATCGCGGCACACGACGGCACTGGGCCTGGCCAACGCGCCCTACCTGATGAATTCGACCTTCCAGCTGTCCTTGAACGGCGACCTGAACTGGGGGGATGTGTGGTTCAGCCATCCCGCGGGGTTCGGGAACACGCTCATCGTGGACGGCGTGTCGATCCCCAACGGATCGAGGCAGTTCTACGATGCCACGAAGGTCTGTTCCTGAAGTCTAACGAGATCGAGGGTGCGAGTCCGGCATCTACGCTCATTTAGACACGGATAGAGCACGGACAC
>DAHUXU010000253.1 GCA_027307005.1 Gemmatimonadota bacterium | reverse complement strand
TGAGAGCGCTCCGCGGCGAGGATGCGGCGAAGGTCGTCACGGATGATCCGAATCTGCCCGGTGACTGGGTGCTCTGGACGCAAGTCGATGACCCCGGCGACTGGGGACCCACCGATCGAGTGTATGCCCTGGACGAGGCGGCCGGCATCATCACCTTCGGCGATGGACAAGCGGGTGCCATCCCGCCCGTGGGGACCGACTCGATCGTCGCGTTCCAGTACCAGCGCACCGAGCCGCCCGCCGCCGGCGCCATCGACGTGCCGGCCAACTCCATCACGGCGCGCACGCAGCTCAATCTCGTCACGCCGGTGGCGACCGTCGAGGCGGTGTATTCGGCCGATCACGCCGCGGGCGGCGCTCCGCCGGAACCGGTTGCGCGGGTCCTGAAGATCGGCGGCATGGCGCTGCGCAATCGAGGCCGGGCGGTGACCGCGACCGACCTCGAGGATCTCACTCTCGCCAGCTCGCCGGACATTGCGCAGGCGCGCGCGATCGTTTCGGCGCCGGGGACGCGCCTGGTCGTGGTCATGCGCGGCCCGAATCCCGCTCCGAGCAGAGCGCAGCGGCGCGAGCTCACGCGCTTGATGTTGACCGTGACGCCCGTCGCCTTCACCGCCGCGCAGGCGCTGACCATCGAGGGGCCCGTGATCCGTCGGCTGCGGATCAGCTTGCGGTTGTCGGTCGATACACTCGATCACGCCGGCGCCGTCGCTGCCGATGCGAAGTCGAACATCGAAGGCTTTCTTGACACGCTGACGGGCGGCAGAACGGGCGACGGCTGGCCGCTCGGCGCCAGCCCGACGGTCGACGATGTGGCGCTCGCGCTCCTGGATATCGCCGACCTGATGAGCGTCACGGACATCAATCTCGCCGAAGCGCTGGCCAGCGGTGCCGAGGGCGCATGGCCGGCGACATTGCAGGCCTACGAGCTCGCGCAGCTGGACAGCGATGCTCTGCGATTTCAGTTCGACAGCGTGGAGCAATTCGCGTGAGCGAGCTCATGCCCAACCTGTTCGATCGACGGTACGACGACCTGGTCGAGATCGGACGATCACTCTTGCCGGGCATCGCGCCCGCATGGACCGATTTCAATGTGCACGATCCCGGCATCACGCTCATGGAATTGCTCGCGTGGGTCGCGGAAGCGCAGATGTATTCGCTTGCCCGGATGCGTACCGACGAGCGTGCAGCGTACGCTGCGCTGTTCGGGATTCGCGGCGCCGGCAATCGAGCCGCAAGCGGCATCCTGTGGTCCGATCCGCTCGATCCGAATTCTCCGGCCAGGACCTTCAGCGGCAGCATCGTCCTGAAGCCCGGGTACCCGATCTACATGCTGGGCGACAACACCCTGGTGTACCGCCCCGCCAGCAGCATCCTCTGGATACCCGGCACGATTACCCGCTTGCGGTCCCAATCCGCCGCCGGCGCGGCGCGCGACTTGACTTCGGTGAACGACCGCGGCGGTGCGGTGTACCTGCCTCTGGGAGACAGCGCCGGACCGAAGGACGTGCTGTCGATGGATTTTCAGACGCGCTCCGAGAATGGCATTTTCCCGACTTCTCGCAGCGACGCGGCCGACGCTTACTGGACCATCGGCATTCGCGCCGCCACGCTGTCGGGAGAAGCGGTGCCGGCCCGATCGGCCGCTGCGCTCGGCACGTCGGCAGGAAGCCCGCTGGAAGCGCGCTTGATCGACGGAACAGCGACCTATCGGGTACCCATCATCGCGGATACGAGCCAGGGGCTCCTGTCGAGCGGCGTACTGCTGCTCGACCTGTCGCAGGTGACCGGATCGCCGCAACAGTTCACGCTCGAATTGCGCGCGCCACGCGGACTGCCGCGGGCGCCGCGCCTGATCCGCCTCGAGCCTAACGTGCTGCCGATCACGCAAAAGACCCAGATCGTGCAGGAGGCTCACGAGGTGTCGGGGCAACCCGGCCAGAGTATTTCGCTGAACACTCCGTCGCTCTGCTTCGAAAGCGGCGAGACGCCGCTGGCTGTCAACTTGAACGACGGCACCAATCTGGTGCCCTGGAGCCGCTGTGCACATCTCGCCGATCAGGGACCGAACGATCAGGTGTATGAGCTCGACGATCGGCTCGGGCTCGTCACCTTCGGCAACGGGGTGAACGGGCAGATTCCGCCTCTGGGGCAGACGGCCCTCATGACCTACGCTGTGAGCAATGGCGTCGAAGGCAACGTTGCGAGAAATCGCAAATGGAGGGTCGAGGGCATCGCCGGCACGTTCGGCGTCAACGTGGATCCACTCGCGGGCGGGGCGGCGGCGGCGAGCCTGATCGATCTGCGCCGTCAGGCTCGTCAGAAGAAGGACGAGGATCACGCGCTCATCAGCGCGCAGGACATTCTTGCCGCGGCGCGGGCGCTGCCGCTGATCGAGGTCGGGCGTGCCTGGGTGCCGTCATTTCCGGTCGCGGCCGCGCAGACCGGAACGGTCACCCTGGTCGCGCTGCGCGCTCGTCCCAACGGAGTGGAGCCGGGCACTCCTCCGGAAACGCCGCGCTGGCTCGAAGCCATTCGTTCCCAGCTCGTGCCCAGCATGCCGCTCGGTACCCGATTGCGGGTGACCGGGCCCGATTACGTGGACTTCACGATCAAGGCCCGGGTTCAGTTCGAACGCGGCCGCGACCCGACGAAGCTGCTGCCGGCGGTCAGGGAAGCATTGCGGCGACGCCTGACGCTCGTCGCGACGCTTCCTTCCGACATCCCGCGGGATCTCGGGGCGCCGCTGAGCACACGAGACGTCACCTCCTGGATCCGCGCAGTCGCCGGAGTGACGGCCGTTTCGGAGGTGGTCTTCGTCACCAGCACCGGATCGGTCACGGATATCACGGTCTCGGCCATCGGTTTACCACGCGCGGATCTGCAGAACAGCCAACTCACGACATCCTCCGCAGGTGCAGCGAGCTCGGGGGGCGCATCATGAGCGCCGCGCCACCGACCGGCTATCATTTCACGACGCCGGCGCAGTGGCAGACTTGCCTGCTGGCACGGGTCGCATCGTCCGTTACGGCGGGCGTGACCTCCGTGGAGCCATTCGCTCCCTATCTGAGCAACGCCTCACCCACCTTCGTTTCGCAGGGCGCCTTCGCTCCTGCTTACACGCGCGGGCGCGTGACGGTATGGCGCGACGCCGAGCATCACTTGCTGCGGGCTTATGAGGACGATGTGCTGCCCGAAATGCACCCGGCTCCTGCGGCGATTGGCAACGCGACACGCATGATTGGCACCGCGACGGACCTCTGGGTGGGCGCCGGGGCGCCCGATTCCCTGCAATGTTTTGATGTGGAGAGTTTCAGCCGGCGTCTGACGGTGGATCTCGCGCCCGGCGAAGTGATTGATATCGCACGCGACGGCGGCGACGGTATCGTAGTTCTCCTGCGGGAAGATGGTGCGCTTTTCTGTGCGCGCGTAAGTTGTTCAGGCGCCATCGGCGCGCGGGTCAGGCTCGATGGTATGGAAGGCGAAGCCCGAGTGCTCGGCTTCGGTGTCGTCGGCACAGCGCCGACCGGGCTCTTCGCGGTCCTCACTCGTGGACCTGGCGATGCGGGAGATAGACTGTCCTGGTTTGCACTATCCGGAGGTGCGCACACTCGAATCACCCAACTCGCGGTGTATGCACCGTGCTTCGAGGCCGCTGCGATCACCGGCGAGCCCGTGGGCCGCCTATTCGTCGCGGGTACGGACAATCATGGTTCGGGGCCGCGCTCGCACCTGATGATCTTCGATGCCGCCGGTATCCTGATCGACGATGTGAATCTGCATGAGCCGCCGACCGGAATCGCCGCGTCTCGGGACGCGCTGCTGGTGACGGGTTCGCGGGGACTGTACGTGCTGGCGGCGACCGAGACCGTTCCGGACGACGTGACCCACGTGCAGGGAGTGATACTGACACCGGCGCTGGAATCTCCCGACGTGCCCGACGGCCGGCGCTGGCTGG
>DAHUXU010000237.1 GCA_027307005.1 Gemmatimonadota bacterium | reverse complement strand
GGCGTCCGCTTCACGGTCGGACAGACCGCAGCCGCGCGAGTCGTAGCGGAGCAACTGATAGCGCTCGCTCAACGCACTGATCCACGGACCCCAGACGGGAGTTTGCCAATCGAAGTCGAGGTTGCCGAGCCAATGCGACGCACGGACGAGAGGAGGTCCTTCTCCCGTGACGGCATAGGCGATACGCGTATCGTCGGACGATCGCGCAAACTGGATGTGCGGCTGACGCAGGGCACCCGTGCTCATGCTGGAGATTATGCGCGGAACGGATGCCAATCTCTCGACCTTCACCGCCGGGATGGGCTCGAATTTGCTGGAGCGGCTAACATACGGGGCCCAGGCGAACCCAGAGTGACCGTCGCAGGCGGCAGCTTCTGGCCGTTCAGCGACGGTCGCAAATCGAAGAGGTCGGTGTGGCGGCGCCGATTGGCACGACGAGAGCGTGAACTTACTGCCGGGCCAATTGCATCACGGTGGGCGGCGCGTCGGCGCTTTTCTCGCCGGGTAGTCGGGCTCGCGAACATGCGTCCGCGTGCGCTTTCGATCACGGTGCGCACCGCGATCGAAAGCAGCGCCGGGATGAACAGCGTCTTCGAGCGGCCACAACCGCGACAACGCCGCGCGCGCATGAGTTGCGCGCGCGAACTCCGGCCCGTCGAGGGTGCAGCCTGCCCATTCCGATTCGATCCGGTTGCCCGCTCAGGCGTGCAGATGAGACTCCGGGCGGCTATTTCTTGAAGATGTCGGCGAAGAACTTGGACGCCTCGCTCTCCGCTTCCTTGTTCACCTTTGCGTCATAGCGCAGGGGTAAGTTGAACTTCTTGCCGAGCGCGGTCGCCTCCGGGTTCGTGAAGGCATGCACCGCGCCGCGATATTCGATCACGCGGTAGTCGGCCTTCGCCGCGTCCAGGTCGGCCTTTAGTGTTGCGTACTCTTCCTTCTTCACAAACGGATCGTCGGCGCCGTTCAAGACCAAGATCTTCGCCTTCACCGTGCCGGGCGCGGGGGCCGGCGTATTGAGGCCGAGCGAAGCGTGGAAACCCGCTACGCCGGCCGGATCGGCCTCTGCCCTCGCCATGTTGAGCACCACCGCTCCGCCGAAGCAGTCGCCCACCGCGCCGATGCGCGCGGGGTCGACCGTCGGCTGCTTCGCGAGCTGCTCGCGCGCGGCGTTGAAGCGCGATTCCATCGCCTGCGGGTTCTTCATCACCGAGCCCGAGAGCGCGCCCGCGTCCTTAGGGTTGTCGGCCGTCTTGCCGTCGTTGTACGTGATTGGCGTCTCTTTGATCGCCGCGAGCGCCGGGGCGGTGATCAAGAGCGCGAGCAGCGCTCCCAGCAACTGCATTTTCGTGGCTTTTCCTCCAGGCCGAGGGAAATGGAGATTGTGGAGCAATCTAGCGCGACGGTGCGAAGGTCGCAACGTGTGCGGTCTTCAGCCCGTACTCGACGGCGATCACCGCCGGAAGATCGCCACCACGGCCACGCGCTGGCATCGTACCTACTGCCGCGAAACAACGGGGTTGCCGCGCAGCGCGAACGTTCGGGGTTGCGCCACCGTCAAGCGGCGCTTTCCATTGCGCACCAGATCCACCGCCGACCGATCGAATAGCCGTTTTGGGATACGCGGCCGGCGATCCCTCGCCATTTCACGGATCGAACGAGCAAGCACGGGACGCGTCGACGCAGATCTGCCGGGGCAGGTTGGGATGCATGGCGCGCAACCGTCGCCGCGGACACCGCCCAGCTGCAAGAAGGTGGCGCGTCCCGGTTTTAAAACGTGGTGCGTCCCGGCTTTTCGCGCCGCCGGGCGAGGCGCTCGCCGAAGAAGGTCGTCACGGCCGGGATCAGCGACACGACAACGATC
>DAHUXU010000220.1 GCA_027307005.1 Gemmatimonadota bacterium | reverse complement strand
CGTCGAGGCCGGAGCCGCAAGTGGACGTGCGGTTCAGCGAGCAGGCGCTCGAGTTCGTCGTGCGCTATCCCGTGCTGCCCGAGCAGGCGGCGGCCAACGACCAGGTGATGATGAAAGCGTTGCGCGAGGCGGTCGGGCAGGAGGGGACGGCGCCGGCGGCGGCCGCATCCGCGGCGTCGCCGGCCTAACGGAAACATTCACCAGAACCGGAGGTATGTCACAATGAGCTGGGTGACGATCATCCTGCGCCTGCTGCACGTGGTGGGCGGCGTGTTGTGGGTCGGATTCGCCGTGTTCGGCACGTTTTTCCTGTTGCCCTCGGTCGCCGAAAGCGGGGCGGAGGGCCAAAAGGTGATGACGGTCCTGCAGCGCCGCGGGCTCTTCACCGCATTTCCGGTCTTCGCGTTGGTCACGGTGCTGAGCGGGTTCTGGCTGTACGCGCATGCGAGCAGCGAGGCGCCCGGGTTCAGCTCGTCGCGCATGGGCATGACGTTAGGCTTTGGCGGCATCTGCGCGCTGCTCGCGCTCATCCTCGGCATGTCGATCGTCTCGCCGTCGATGAAGCGCGCGACGGCGGCGGCGCAGCAGGCCGCCCAAGCGGCGGCGAACGAGCGGCAGGCCCTGCTCGGGCTCGCCACGACGCAGCGGACGCGCGCCGCATCCGCGATACGCATCTCCACGCTGCTGCTGATCATCGCTGCGTGCGCGATGGCCATCGGCCGCTACGTCTAGCAGCCTTCCGCTCGCACCAGCGTCCTTTCATCTTCCAGCCATGAAGAAGAAACGCACACCTGCGCCGATCCCGCGGCACGGCCGGGATCGCCCGCCCAAGGGGGCGCCGGCGCCGACGCCGCGCCAGTCCGCCGTCCCACCGCAACAGGGTAAGCCGCGGCACACCGCGTCGCGCTCCGGCCAGCGCGGCCGTTAGGCAGCGATCGCCCATGCCGCTCGTCGAATGCGTCCCGAACTTCAGCGAAGGACGCCGGCCCGAGGTCGTCCAGGCGATTCGCGACGCCATCGCCGCCGTGCCGGGCGCGGTCGTCCTCGATGCCTCGTCCGACGAATCGCACAACCGATCCGTCATCACGTTCGTCGCGCCGCGCGAGTGCGCCGTCGACGCGGCGTTCGCCGGCATGCGCGCGGCGACGGACCGGATCGACCTCACCCGGCACACGGGCGAGCACCCGCGCATGGGCGCCACCGACGTCGTCCCCTTCGTGCCGCTCGACGGCACGACGATGGATGAATGCATCGCGCTCGCCCGACAGTTAGGCGAACGCGTGGCGCGCGAGCTCGGCATCCCGGTGTACTTGTACGAGCGTGCAGCCACCCGGCCCGAGCGCGAGAATCTCGCCGATGTGCGCCGCGGCCAGTTCGAGGGCCTTCGCACCGAGATCGAGACCAATCCCGCGCGCACGCCGGACTTCGGCCCGCCGAAAATCCACCCGACCGCGGGCGCCGTCGCGATCGGCGCGCGTCCGTTCCTCGTTGCGTACAACGTGTACCTGGGCGACGCATCGCACGTCAGCGAGGCCAAACGCATCGCGAAAGCCGTCCGCGGCTCATCGGGCGGCCTCCGCTACGTGAAAGCGTTAGGCCTCGAGGTGGACGGCCAGGCCCAGGTGTCGATGAATCTCGTCGACATCGACCAGACGCCGCCGTACCGCGCGTTCGAGTTGGTGGCGATGGAAGCGGCGGCCGCCGGCGTGCCGGTGACGTGGAGCGAGATCGTCGGCCTGGTGCCCGAACGGGTCCTGCTCGACGCCGCGGTTCGCCACCTGCGGCTGGCGGCGTTTTCGCCGGAGCAGCTGGTCGAGCGCCGCGTGCGCGCCGCGCACGGCGCCGCGGCACACGCGGGCGAGCCGAACGGAGATCTCGTGAGCGCCGTGGCCGCGCCCACGCCCACGCCCGGCGGCGGAAGCGCCGCGGCCTACACGGGCGCGCTCGCCGCCGCGCTCGCCCAGATGGTCGCTGGCCTAACGGCCGGCCGGAAGAAATTCGCCGACGTCGACGGGGCGATGCGCGATGCCGGGTCGCGGGCCGCGGTGCTGGTGACCCGGCTCCGCGAGCTCGTCGCGCTCGACGCCCAGTCGTACGCGGCCGTCTCCGCGGCCTATAAGCTCCCCAAGGACACGCCGGAGCA
>DAHUXU010000218.1 GCA_027307005.1 Gemmatimonadota bacterium | reverse complement strand
CCCGACGGTGCGCTCTTGGCAATCGCGCTCACGTCGCCGCCATCGACGCCTTCGCGCATCGCCTCGGCGCCCGCCTCCAGCTCGTCGACCGACGGCGGCGCCGAACGCGCGGCTTCCAACAGCGATTTCGCCTGAGCCTGTCGCTGCGCCTGCTCGGCCACCGACCGCTCGATGTCGGCGGGCGCGACGCCGCGTGCACTGAACTTGAGCGCGCGCTGCTCGAGGGCCGTGGCCGCGAGTCCGTGCGCCCGCGCGTCGGCGATCGTCGCCAACACACGCTCTGCGACGTCGGCCGGCAGCTCCTGGCGCAGCCGGACGGCCGGGTCGACAGGACCCGGAGCCGCCGACGACTGCGCAGCCGGCGACGGCGCGAACGCGACCATGCCTAACAACGCGATGACGGACGTCCAACGATGCAGTGTCATGGTTCGATCCTCGACCAGCGGCGATCGGCTCCATCGCCGATCGCGTGCGACGGCGTCGATGTCCTTCTGCGAGGGTGACTTCACCCAGTGCCTGCGGCGTCACCAACTCTCGCGCGTTCTGACGTGCGCTCTGGCGTTGTCACTTCACGTCCCAGATGCCCGCGGTCACTCCGAACTCATCTGTAACGTTCACGAACCCGGGTGGGACCACCCAGGTGTGCCCGTCTACCCGCAGACTCACCTGGTGGATCCCCGGCTCCACGCTGAACGTGCCGGTCCACCAGCCCGTCCCATCGCTCGAGAGCGCAACGGGACTCCAGTCCGTGACGTCGCCGGCAAATTCCACGAGCTGCGCATGCGGTGCATGCACACGAATCGTGCGCTGCAGCCCGGCGCTCCGAACGTCGAACGCATCGATGGCGGCCGCGGCCGTAGAACCCGCGCCTGCTCCCTCGCGGAGCTCCGTACCGGAGCTCGTCGGGATTCGTGACTGCCACCTCGGGTGCACGCTCAATCGGACGCCGATCGAGACGTATCTGCCATCGGGAAATCCCTGCGCGATGTCTGGCGGATAGAGTCCGGCATCGGCGGAGATCCCGACGCGCGGCGCAACCCAGACCAGCGCGCCGACGGCGCCCCAGGCGCGGCCGTTCGTCACGGCGGCGAGCGCGTGTCCAGCGCGCGCGCCGAGTGATGCGCGCAGCTCCAGGCGTCCGCGCGCCCAACGTGCGGCCGCCTCGAAGTCCGTGTACGTGATGCTGTCGTCGATCTCGGTCGGCGTCGCACTGAGGCTGGCAGTGAGCGCGTCGCGGCTGAGCCAGACGCCGGCGTCGGCCAATGCGAGGCTGTGTCCCGCGAATCCATCCCATGCGCGGCCGGCGCCGCCGCCGAACCACGCGCCCCACGCGGCGTGCACGAGGTCGGCGCGCGCCAACGCCTGCAGCTGGCCGGTGCGCGCGCCGCCCTGGCGGTCCGACCCGGTGGCGTCCACCGCGAGCTCGCCGCGCAGCGCGCCTAACGCCGGGGTGTAGAACGAGCCGCCTAACGAACCCTGCGCGGCCCAGTCGCCGCTGTTCAACTCGGCGACGCTGGCCACGGCGCCCACGTCGAGGGCGCGCGTCGCGAAGCGGATGCTCGGCGACAGCACGGCCGCTGCCGCGTCGATCGAATCGCTATAGCGGATGCCG
>DAHUXU010000153.1 GCA_027307005.1 Gemmatimonadota bacterium | reverse complement strand
CACCTCCCGTTCGCAGGAGGGAGCCAGGCCATAGCTCGCCGCGTAGCCGTACGCCTGCGGATCTTCACCGAACTGCTCGAAGCACGCGTACCGGTATTGCGCCCGCTTCGCTGCCGCCGGGTCGACGATGCGCAGATAGTCGAGCACCGCCGCCATCGACGCGTGCAGGCTGTAGAGATCCAAACCGTAGAACCCAACTTTTCGTGCATCGTTAGGCACCGGGTCGTTGAACTCGCGCAGCCTGCCGACGAAATCGAGGACGTCTGCGTTGCGCCACATCCATTGCGGGAATCGCCGGAATCCATCGAGCGCGTCCGTCGCGTCCGCATCGGTGCCGGCACCGCGCACATAGCGGTTCACGCGATACGCATCCGGCCAGTCGGCCTCGGCTGCCACGGCAACGAAGCCGCGTTCACGGATGAGCCGCTTCGTGATCTCGGCCCGAATGCGGTAGAACTCGTGCGTGCCGTGCGAGGCTTCGACGATGAGCACAACGCGCGCATCGCCGATGAGCGCCATGACCGGATCGAAGTCCTCGTGCGCGCCGGTCAACGGGCGCGCCGCATCGCGTATCACGTGGGCGAGTGATCGCCGAACGGGGCTGGTCATAGGTCCTCCGCCAAGGGGCGTCTGGGTTGAGCGGCGCGCGCGGTCGCCTGGTCGAGCACGCGGGCGAGGGCCGCGTCGTGTCCGTACAGGTCAGGATAGAAGTCGATCGCGCCGTCGCGGTTCACGACGGCGGTCGCATAGAGGATGAACACCTCGATGGGGCGCGCGAGCGTCACCGTGCGGGGCTGGTCGGCGTGCATCGCGGCCATGATCGACGACGGCGACCAGTCATCCTGGCCGCCTAACGCAAACGCCGCGAGGCCGACAGGGTCTTCGACCCGGATGCACCCGTGGCTGAAGTCCCGTCGTGCGCGAAGGAAGAGCTCCGTCTCGGGCGTGCCGTGCAGGTACACGTTGTGTGCATTCGGGAAGACGAATTTCACGAGGCCAAGCGCGTTGTTTGCGCCGGGTCGCTGGCGCAAACGCAGCGTGCCGGCGGCGACGCGGTCGAGATTTCGAGCCGTGATGGGAAACAGCGTCGCATGCACATCGGGCCCGCGCACGATTTCGAGAGACTGGTGCAGCGCGTAGCCGGTGTCCGGCCGGAGAAGCGGGATGAGCTCTTTGATCGCGATGCTCTTCGGCACATCCCAGTACGGGCGAAACACGATCTGTCGCATCGTGCCCTCGAACACCGGCGTCGCCCGGCGCATCCGCGATGCGCCGAGGATCACTTTCATCGTGGCATCGGGATGCGCCGCGATGGAGTCGCTGTCGAACGCGAACAATCGGAAGGCCGGGATGTTGATGGCGATGTAGCGCGGCGGCGGCCGGCGCGGGAGCCAGCGCCAGCGTTCGAGACTCAATTCCATCTGCGTCACGCGGTGGGTAATCGGCACGCGCAGCGCGGCGAACGTGGCAGGCCCGACGATGCCGTCGGCCTCGAGGCCGTGTCGGGTCTGAAAGCGTTCGACCGCGGCGACGATCTCGGACGTATATGCCAGCGGATTGGCTGTATCGGCGCGCGTCGTGGAATCGGTTGCCAGATCGCCAAAGGCGAAGAGCAGCCGGCGCAGTGCGGCCATGTCGGCGTAGGTGTCGCCTGGCCGAAGGGATGCACGCGTGACGTGCGGCGGTCGAAGCGTGGAGTCCGAGGCGAGCGCTTGATATCGGGCGAGCGCAGCCTCGAGCGCTTTGTAGCCGGCATATTGCGGCTCGACTCGTCGAATTGCCGCGGGCACATCGTCGGCGGTGCTGACGTCGCGCGCCGCGGCCGCGAGGTCGATGTCGGGGCCACGCGAAAGCGAGAAGCCGAGCGACGCCGGGTCGACGCGTCCCTGGGCCAGATGGCTCACGAGCAACAGGAGCGACCGGGACAGCGACACGTCGAATCGAATGCGTTCAGTTAGGCCGAGCGGGGTTGCCGCCATCAGCGCCATCTCGTCGGCGAGACCCTGGGCGTCGTAGGCTTCCGGCGGCAGGCCTAACGCTGGCACGCGGCCCAGGAAAGCGACTACGGCGGCTGCCTGCGGCGTCGGGCGTCCGTCCGCGAGCCACGCCGGCGACCACTGGCGCCGGGCGTACAACCGGACCAACGCTTCGTCCAGTTGCGGTGTTCCGTTCGCCGCGCGGGCCATGCTCGAGATGATCGCTTCCCGCAACGCGGTTGGGACATCGAGCGTGTCGGCCGCCTGTGCGCGGGCCGTGTGTCCCGCCACGACAAGCCCAACGCCGACCCAGCACGCCCAACAGAGGAGCACCCGCCGGAGGTGGCCGGCGAACGATAGGCGCCTTCGCGTTTGCATGGCGGCTACTGCGCTTCCGCGTGGGCCGTCGTTTCGGCGGCGGATCCGTCACCGGATTCCGGCCGCGCATCGGATGGCGGCGTGCTGTATTTGCCGTCGAGTGCGCGGAGTAGCTGATCGCGCAGGCGCTCCACATCGGTGTCCGTCGTGGCCCGTGCCAGATCGGCCTCCGTGACCAGCGCCGCCTTCACGATCGACGGCGCAGGGCACACGCTCGCCAGCCATCGCGAAAAATCGCCGTGCGAGCCGTGGTGACGAAGCGTCTCGGCCGACGCGTGGCGGACCTCGTCGTGGAACTCGAGCAGGTTGCCCGCACTGCGTCCGGTTAGGCCGTGACGGTCCCGGAAATAAAACCGCCGCTCGGTGGGCAGCTGGCCTTCGATGTACTTGTGCCAGTGCCTCACG
>DAHUXU010000143.1 GCA_027307005.1 Gemmatimonadota bacterium | reverse complement strand
ACGGACGCGTCGATGAGGGCGACGTCAAAGTGATCGAGCGCGCCGTAGAGCGCGTCGAGCACCGCTACCCCGATCTCGCCGGCGGCCTCGGCTTGTACGACGCGATGGGACCGCACGGTCCCTTCGCGCACATCGACGTGCGCGGCGAAGTGAAACGGTGGACGCGCACCGCGCACGCGCTCACGCCAGCCGACAACACACACGCGACCCGCGTCGCCGGCTGCTATGCGACAGGCACTTCCGCAGTCCTCTGCGTCCACGCACACCGCCGCTGAGCGGACGAACTGACGGATCGCTATCTCCCTCCACCCCAAGCCGTCCGCGTTTTGTCCCGCTTTGTCCGCGTCCTGTCCGCCTGTAGAAACGAAAAGCGTTCGCTCCCGTAGATACTGATGTTCGCCCAAACGCACGAACCGCGATGACGTGCGGCGTGCATCGAACGACTCAGGCGGAGCATTCCTGCGATGGACACACTGCTTGGCGACCTCCGGTACGCCCTGCGCCGTCTGCGCGCGCACCCGGGCTTCACGGCCATCGTCGTGCTAACGCTGGCGTTCGGCATCGGCGCCAATAGCGCGATTTTCAGTGTGGTCAACACGGTGTTGCTGCGCCCGCTGCCGTACGCCGAACCGGATCGGCTCGTCACGATTCAACACGATTATCCGTCGCTCAAGCTCGAGGCGCCCGTGTCGGCGCCGGGATTCCGCGATTATCGGGACAAGACGCGCGATTTCAGCGGCGTCGCGGTCGAGAGCGACTGGCCGGTGAATCTGACGGGTCTGGGCGACCCGCAGCGGCTGCACGGCACGAAGGTGTCGGGGGAATTCTTCCGCACGTACGGTGTGGCGCCTGCGTTCGGCAGAACGCTGCTCCCGGACGAGGACGCGCCCGGGCGCAACCGCGAAGTGGTGTTGAGCAACGGGCTCTGGAAGCGGCTCTACGGCGGCCGGCCGGATGCCGTGGGCCGGACGATGTCGCTCGAAGGCGTCGGGTACACGATCGTCGGCGTGATGCCGCCGTCGTTCCACGACTTCTGGGTCCACGACGCCGAGATCTGGACGCCGCTCGCGCTCGCCGACAGCGATTTCGTGCCGTCGGCGTACACCACGGAATCCCTCGAGCTGACGGCGCGTCTCAAGCCCGGCGTGACCATCGACCAGGCGCAGCGCGACCTGCACGCGTTCGCCGCGCGGCTGCGCCAGGAGCACCCGAACGACATCCCGCCCGACTGGACGTTAGGCGTGAAGTCGCTCACCGTGCTGGGAACGGGCGACATCCGTCCGGCGCTGTTCGTGCTGCTGGGCGCGGTGGGATTCGTGCTGCTCATCGCGTGCGCGAACGTGGCGAACCTGCTGCTGGCGCGCGCGGCCGGGCGCGCCAAGGAAGTGGCGATTCGCACCGCGTTAGGCGCGCGGCGCCGCGATCTGGTGCGGCAGCTCCTGATCGAGAGCATGCTCCTCTCGTGCATCGGCGCCGGCATCGGCTTGCTCCTCGCGTATGCGGGCGTGCGCGCGCTCGTGGCCGCGAACCCGAGCAACGTGCCCCGCGTGTCTGAGTTAGGCATCGACGGGCACGTGCTGCTGTTCACGGCGGCCGTCGCGCTCGTCACCGGCGTGGTGTTCGGGCTGGCGCCGGCGCTCCAGATGTCGCGCGGGGACATGCACAACACCCTCAAGGAAGGCGGCCGCAGCGGCACGGCGGATCGCGCCGGCTCGACGCTCAGGCGCGTGCTCGTGGTCGCCGAAGTGGCGCTCGCGCTCACGCTGTTGAGCGGCGCCGGTCTGCTCATCAAGAGCTTCGCGAAACTGGCGGCGGTCGATCCCGGATTCGACCCGTCGCACTTGCTCACGTTCGATCTCTCGCTGCCGGAGCTGTCGTATCCCACCGATACGGCGCGCACGGCGTTCTTCAACGAGGTGCTCCCGCGCCTGGCGCAGATCCCGGGCGTGCGCGGCGCCGGCGCGGTGACGGTGATGCCGTTCAGCGGCGGCTGGTCCACCGGCAGCTATAACGTCGAGGGCTACACCCCGCCGCCTCACGGCTCGATGCCATGGGGCGATGTCCGCGTCGTGAGCCCCGGGTATTTCAGCACGCTGCGCATCGCGGTGACGCGCGGCCACACGTTCACGGACGCCGAGGCTGCCGCGGCACTCAAGGTGGTGGTGGTGGACCAACAGTTCGTCCACCGTTTCCTGCGGCCCGGGGATGACCCGATCGGGCACCGCATGTGGTTCGGGCCGGCGGCGCCTAACGACAGCATTACGTACCGCACCATCGTCGGCGTCGTCGAGCATACCAAACAGGAAGGGCTGGCGGCCGATGCCCGCCCGCAGCTCTACATCCCGTACTCGCAGGTGCAGGGCATTGGCCAGCTCACGGTGGCCGTGCGCACGGCCGGCCCGCCATCCGAGTACACCCCGGCCGTACGCGCTGCCGTCCAGTCGGTGGACCGCAACGAACCCATCGCGCACGTTCGTACGATGGACGACATGATCGGATCGTCCATGGGGCAACGCCGCCTCTCGATGGTGCTGCTCGGCATCTTCGCCGTGCTGGCACTGCTCCTGGCGTCGCTCGGGATCTACGGCGTCACGTCGTATTCGGTGACGCAGCGGAGCCGCGAGATGGGCATCCGCATGGCGCTCGG
>DAHUXU010000140.1 GCA_027307005.1 Gemmatimonadota bacterium | reverse complement strand
CTCATCGCATCGCGACTCCACCTGACGACCTCGCGCCGCTCCATTCTCTCGCCACCCTCGATGCCCATCCGAACCGCCGCGACAAGCGACTACAAGCCGTCGTATCTCGCCGCGACCATTGCGGCAGCCCTCACGTTCGTGCTGTACCTGGCGACGCTCGCCCCGTCCACCGCGATGTGGGACACGAGCGAATACATCGCCTCGGCCAAGGTGCTCGGCCTCCCGCACCCGCCGGGCAACCCCGTCTTCGTTCTGTTAGGCCACTTCTTCGGGCTGCTGCCGATTCCGGTCACCTATGCGCAGCGGATCAACATCATGGCCGCGCTGGCCAGCGCCGCCGCAGCCGGATTCTGGTTTCTGATCACCGAGCGCGTGTTGTGGCGCTGGGTGACGCAGCGCTGGCAGCGCATCGCCGGCGCCGCC
Organism: Gemmatimonadota bacterium; assembly: GCA_027307005.1. GTDB lineage: Bacteria > Gemmatimonadota > Gemmatimonadetes > Gemmatimonadales > Gemmatimonadaceae > JADGGM01. The sequence goes on along the minus strand of DAHUXU010000140.1, from coordinate 3,446 downwards.
GTGGCGGTGTTGGTGGGCGCGACGGCGTTCACGGGCTGGAACCAGTCGGTGGTGACCGAGACGGTGTACACCATCTCGCTCATCGGCCTGGCGGTCATTTCGTGGCTCATGGTGTGCTGGTGCGAGAATCCGGACGACCCGCGCGCCGACCGGTGGCTGTTGCTCGTGGCGTTTCTCCTCGGGCTCGGCTACGCGAATCACCCCGCCGGGTTCCTGCCGCTGCCCGCGGTGGGCATCGCGGTGCTGGTGCGCCGTCCGCAGACGCTGCTGCGGTGGCGGCTCGTGCTCCTCGCGGTCGCCGTGCTCGTGTTAGGCTTGACGCCGTTCGCGTACGAGCCGATCCGCGCGGCGCATTTCCCGACGATCAACGAGGGCGAGCCGACCGGATGCGTCACGCATTTCGAGTGGTCGTGCACGTTCAGCGGGCTCACGGTGCAGCGCCTGGAAGACAACATCAACCGCAAGCAGTATCAGAAGCCGTCGGTGCTCGACCGCCAGGCGCCGTTGTCGGCGCAGATCGGGATGTACTGGTTGTACTTCAAGTGGCAGTGGCTGCGCGACGCCTACGGGCAGCACACCCGTCTGCAGAACGGATTGGCGGCGCTGTTTCTGGTGTTAGGCCTGGCCGGCGCATGGGCGCACTGGAAGCACGACCCCGAATCGTTCTGGTACTTCGCCGTGTTCTCGTTCACGGTGTCGCTGGCGCTCGTGTACTACATGAATTTCAAGTACAGCTTCTCGCAGGCGCCGCAGCTCGGGAACACGGTGGCGCGGGAGCCGCGCGACCGCGACTACTTCTACCTCTGGAGTTTTTCGTCGTACAGCGTGTGGGTGGCGCTGGGCCTCATGTACCTCTGGGAATCGCTGGCGACGATGGTGGCCGGCGCCAAGTCTGCGGCCGCCGTGATCCTGCCGAGGCGCGCGTGGCTGGCGACGTGTCCGGTGCTGGCGATCGCGTTCATTCCGCTCATCGGCAACTGGCGGGATGCGCCGCGCTCGGGGCAGATGTTCACGCGCGATTGGGCGGTGGACATGCTCAATTCCGTCGAGCCCTACGCGATCATCGTGACCAACGGAGACAACGACACCTTCCCGCTGTGGTACGCGCAGGAAGTCGAGGGCGTGCGCCAGGATGTGATCGTGGCCGTCGCCACGTACCTGGGCACCGATTGGTTCGTTCGGCAAATAATTCGGCGTCCCATACGTCCATACGATGCCGCCACCGGACCGGCGCGCTTCCGGGGCAGGTCCTGGCCCTTGCCGTCGGGCCCGCCGCTGCACATGACCTTCGCGCAGGCCGATTCGATTCCGCCGGTGCTGACCCTGCACGAACCGCAAATCTTCAAGGCCGGCGGCATCACGGCGCGCATTCCGGCTGGATACCTGACGCGAGACCAACTGGTGGTGCTGCGGATGATCCGCGACACCTATCCCGAGCGGCCCATCTATTTTTCGTCGAGCGAGTACGGCGATGCGTTAGGCCTGGAGCCGTACATGCTCACGCAGGGCCTCGTGACCAAGCTCGTGCCGGCGCCCATCACGGCGACGGCGGACACCTTCCGGATTTCCGGCGGCTACTTCGACGAGAAGACGACCGAGGCGCTCTGGGACAGCGTGTACCTCGCGCCCAAGGCGCTGATCAAACAGGACGGTTGGGTGGATCGGTCGTCGGTCGGCATCGCCTACCACTACGCCATCATCGGGTCGATCATCTTCCAGGCGATGCAGGAGCATGGCGACTCCACCGCGGCGAGAACGGTCGCCGCCACGGTGGATGCCATGGCGCGGTCGGCGCGGCTGATGCGCGACGCCGGGCAGGGTTCATCGGATCAGTAGTTGGGCAGGGTCGGATCGATTTCCGCGCGCCAGCGGAGAATGCCGCCGGTGAGGCTCCAGACCTTGTCGAAGCCGGCCTCCTGCAGCATGCGGGCGGCCTGTGCGCTGCGCGTGCCGCCTTTGCAGTAGAGGACGGTGGTCCGGCCGCGGTCGAACGCGTCGATCGACGACCCCACCGCGCCTAACGGAATGTGCCGCGCGCCGGGCAGATGGCCGAGTGCCCACTCGCCGGGCTCGCGGACATCGACGAGATCGATCGCGTCGCCGCGCGTGCGCCACGCGACGAGTTCCGCCGGCGTCACCTCCGGCACCCCGGGCCCGCTGTGCACGGCGCGCAGGCCGCAGAAATCCTCGTAATCGATCAGGTCGCGCAGCGTGCGCGTGCCGCATGCCGGGCATTCCGGATCGCGCTGCAGCTTGAGCGTCCGGAACTGCATGCGCAGCGCGTCGACGAGCAGGAGACGCCCCGCCAGCGTGACGCCCGTGCCTAACAGACTCTTGAGCGTCTCGGTTGCCTGGATCGTCCCGATCAGCCCCGGCAACACCCCCAGCACGCCGCCCTCGGCGCAGCTCGGCACCAGGCCCGGCGGCGGCGGTTCGCGGAACAAGCATCGATAGCACGGGCCATCGCGCGTGGCGAACACGCTCGCCTGGCCCTCGAAGCGAAAGATGCTGCCGTACACGTTGGGCCGGCCGGTGAGCACGCAGGCGTCATTCACCAGATAGCGCGTCGGGAAGTTGTCGGTGCCGTCGACCACGACATCGTAGTCGCGCACGATCTCGAGCGCATTCTCCGACGTGAGGCGCGTCTCGTACGTCTCGATGTCCGTGTGCGGATTGATGTCGAGCAAACGATCGCGCGCCGAATCGAGCTTGGGGCGCCCGATATCGCGGGTGCCGTGCAGCACCTGGCGCTGCAGGTTGGTGACGTCGACGACGTCGAAGTCGACGATCCCCAGGTGCCCCACGCCGGCGGCGGCGAGATACAGGCCTAACGGAGAGCCGAGGCCGCCGGCGCCGACGAGGAGGACGCGGCCGGCCTTGAGCCGCCGCTGGCCCTCGAGCCCCACCTCGGGCAGCAGCAGATGGCGGCTGTAGCGCTGCAGCTCTTCGGTCGAGAGCTCCGGCAGTTGGCCGAGTCGTTGGGCGTGATCCACGGGCGCGGCTCCTGTTGCGGTCATCGCATCACCCGCCGGCGACGGTCGGGACGACGATCACTTCGTCGCCGTCGGCGACGGGCGCTTGGAATCCGCCGCGAAAGCGAATGTCTTCGTCGTTCAGGTAGAACGTCACGAATCCGTAGGGCTTGCCGGCGTCATCGCGCAGCCGGGGACCCAGGGCGGGGAAGCGCGCGATGACGTCGGTGAGCGCGTCGCCCACCGTGTCGCCGCTCGCCTCGAGCGCGTGTGTGTCGCCGGCGAGACGGGCGAGCATGGAGGGCAGGTGGACGGTGATGCTCATGAGGAAATCTCCACGGTGGATGAACGTCCGGGCAATGGTGGTGCGTTCCGATCGATGGCGTCCGAGGACGCGCCGAGAGCGCATGGTTCGGAGACGAACGGCGTGGCGTCGACTCCGCGCGCCGACCAGGCGGCGGCCATGGCGGCCGC
>DAHUXU010000129.1 GCA_027307005.1 Gemmatimonadota bacterium | reverse complement strand
GGAGCCGGCGCTTGGTCACGATGAGCCGCCACAGCGTGCGCACGATCGCGTCCACCGAGATCCACGCCTGGTGCGGAAGGAAGATGATCGCGAGCGCCACTTGCCTCGCGCTCGTCTCGGCGTCGCGAGCGACCGCCGCGTAGTAGGCTCGCCACGACTTGTCGATCGGCGGGCGGACGAGCGCGAGCAGGAGCGACCCGATCCACGGCGCGGCGAGCGCGGCGAGGCCTAACGCCGTCCAGCGCAGCGGCGACCCGGGCAGCACCGTCCATCCCGCCACCAGGAACACCAGCAGGGCGATCTCGACCGTGCTGCGCCGCAGGTTGTCGAGAATCTTCAATCGCGACAGGAGCGACAGCCGGTTAGGCTCCAGACCATCGGGGCCCGGCACGCGCGACGTCAGCCAGCGCAACAACTGCCAATCGCCGCGAATCCACCGGTGCTTGCGGCGAGCGTGCGTGAGATAGCGCGCCGGGTAGTCGTCGTAGACGGTGATGTCGGTGGCCAGGCCGGCCCGCGCGTAATTCCCCGCGATCAGATCGTGCGACAGGAGCGTGTTCTCGGGGAAGCGGCCGTGCGTCGCCTGCTCGAATGCATCGACGTCGTAGATTCCCTTCCCCGTGAAGCTGCCCTCGCCGTAGAGATCTTGATAGACATCGGACACCGCCGTCGTGTAGGGATCGACGCCCGGGTGTCCCGAATGAATGGCGGCAAACCGCGACCGGTACGCGCTCGGCAGCGAGACGGCGACGCGCGGTTGAAGAATGCCGTAGCCGCGCACGACGCGCCCGCGCGCTGGATCGTACACCGCGCGGTTGAGCGGATGTGCGAGCGCGCCGATCAAGTGCGGCGCCGCGTCCGGAGGAAGCACGGTGTCGGCATCGAGCGTGATCACATAGCGCGCCGGCCGTATCGCCCCGGCATCTCCGACGGTCACCGAGAAAGCGCCGGCCGCCCCGTCGCGCAAGAACCGGTTGAACTCCGCCAGCTTGCCGCGCTTCCGTTCCCATCCCATCCAGACACCTTGCTGCGCGTTCCATCGCCGAGGCCGGGGAAACAGGTAGTAGGCATCGTTGGTATCAGGGGCGTACTTGACGTTCAGCGTGCGCACCGCGAGCGCGGCCGCCTCGATGATGGGACCGTCATCGGCGCGCGTCTCGGTCGGCGAATCGGTGAAGTCGCTCAGAATGGCGAAATGCAGGTGCGCGTCCCGATTGGCGAGGAATTGCACCTCGAGATTCTCCATCGCCTCGCGCACGGCCTCGATGCTCTCGAAGCGCGTCGGGCTGCCGCCCACCGTTCGGTAGTCTTCGGGGACGCCGTGCTCGCGCAGATCCAGCTTCGGCAAGAGACGCGGCGGCAGAAACGCCGTGATGAGCTGGCTCACGATGCTCACCGCGATGTCGTTCGCCGGAAGGAGGCCGAACAGCAGCACGGCCACCCACGCCGTTCGCGCCTCCGCGCCGGCCAGCCACAGCACCGCGCCTAACGCGATCAGCGTAGCGCACACGATACCGCCGGCGAACACCATGTTCGGATGGCGGAGTACCAGGCGGTGCAGTGATTCGGACAGCGGTGCGCGATAGGCGGTGGCGCGCTCGAGCGCCGCGCACCCCTCGTCGATGAGGTAGTAGCCCACGTGTGCGCGATGGCCGTCCGCTTCCCCATCGCTCGCCGCCGCGCGGGCCAGGTCCACCGCGCACTGCGCGACCGCCTCCTCGGGCCGGCGCGTCCGCTTGGCGATGCGCTCGACGACGTGGCGATATCGGTCGCGCGTCGCGAACGTCATGCGCGCATAGACATCAGCTGGATCCTGCCGAAGCACCGATTCCGTTTTGCTCTGCCGGTCGACGAACGTCCGCCAGTCGGCGCTGGCCACGGCGCGCAGGCTGGTGATGCTGTTCGCCATCATCATCTGCGTGAGCGCCAACCGGTCGGTCGACCGCGCCGCGGCCTCCTCGGCCGTTAGGCCGTCTTCGGCGATCCATTGTTCCAGGCGGACCAGTGGCGGAAAGGATCCGCGTGCCAGCCGGAGTTGCTGCAGAAATCGGGAGACGAAGTTCGCGGTGAGCGGCGGGTGGGACGCCACGAAACTGTCGAGCGCCGAGGCGAGTGGCGCCGGTCCCTCGTCGCTGGCGTCGCGAATGCGCGCTGCCCACGCATCGGCGTCCACAATTTCGTCCAGCCGCTGCACCGTTCTGAGCGCCATGCGCCGCACGTTCTCGATCAAGCCGAGTCGGAGCATGGCCGGTATGGCCCAGAGCTCTCCGATGGACAACGGCGCGACCTGCTGAAACGCGCTCACGAACGGGTCGACGTTCTCCAGGTCGACGCGCCCCTCGGTGTGCGCGATCAACGTGATCGCCAGTTCGTAGACGCGCGGATAGCCGGCCAGCGGTCCGCTCGCGAGCTCGGGCAGCTCGCGGTAGTAGCCGCGCGGCAGGCTCTCGTGCACCTCCTGGATGTGCTCGTGCACGACGAAGAAGTTGTCGAGCAGCCAGTCGCCGGCCGGCCCAACGTCGCGATCGCGGGCGGCGTCGGCA
>DAHUXU010000108.1 GCA_027307005.1 Gemmatimonadota bacterium | reverse complement strand
GCAAGAGCACCTCGGCGAATTCGCGCACGGCGCCGCGTCCGCCGGCGCGCTCCAACTGCAGCGCGCACATCTCGCGAACGATCGGCACGGCATTGCCGACGGCAACGGGGAGTCCCACCTCGCGCAGGATCGGCAGGTCGGGAATGTCGTCGCCCACGAAGGCGGTCTCCTGCGCCGTGACGCCGTGTCGCTCGAGCACGCGCCGCAACGCCGGAAGCTTGCGTGCTAACGCATCCTGCGCGACGTCGTCCATGCGCAGCTCCTTGCCGCGCAGCCGCACGCTCTCCGAGACGCGCCCGGTGACGATCACGACCTTGAGTCCGACGTTGCGCAGCAGCTCGATGCCGAGTCCGTCCTGCACGTCGTAGCGCTTGAACTCCATGGCCGCGCCCGCCACATCGCCCAGGTAGATGCCGCCGTCGGTGAGGACGCCGTCCACGTCGAGGCCGACGAGCTTGATGCGTCGGGCGAGGACCGGGTCGATCACTGGCGGCACGCGTCCCATACTGCGATGAGCTGGCGCACGAGCGCATCGAGGTCGGACAACGGCAGCATGTTGGGTCCGTCGCTCGGCGCGTTGTCGGGATCGGGGTGCGTCTCGATGAACACGCCATTGGCGCCGGCGGCGATCGCCGCGCGCGCGAGCGCGGGAATGTGTTCGCGAACGCCGCCGCTCGCCCCGCCTTCGCCCTTTCCCGGCTGCTGCACGCTGTGCGTGGCGTCGAACACCACCGGCGCCGAGCACGCGGCCGTGAGACGCGCGAACGAACGCATGTCGACCACGAGGTCGCCGTAGCCGAAAAACGTGCCGCGCTCGGTGATGGCGACTTCCGGCCGCCTAACGCCCGCCTTACGCACCTTTTCGGCGGCGCCGCGCATTCCTTCCGGGTGCATCCACTGCCCTTTCTTGATGTTGACGGGCTTGCCCGTCGACCCCGCGGCGAGCAGGAGATCCGTCTGGCGACAGAGGAACGCCGGGATCTGGAGGACGTCCACCACCTCGGCGGCAGTCGCGCACTGGTCGGGCTCGTGGACGTCCGTTAGGACAGGTAGGCCCGTGCGGCACTTCACGCGATCGAGGGCGGCGAGGCCTTCGTCGAGGCCCGGTCCCCGGTGCGCCGCGCGGTTCGAGCGATTCGCTTTGTCGAAGCTCGCCTTGAAGATGATGCCGCCCGGCACGCGCTCGGCCAGCGCCGCGAGGTGGTCGGCGACGCGAAAATTCAGATCATCGGACTCGACGACACACGGGCCGGCGATGAGGAACAGTCGATCGGACGGGAATCGTTGCGTCACGTCGTATCAGGTAGAAGTGGCGGCGCGCGCGCCCCGCGTCGCATCGCGAGACTCGCCGCGCAGGCGCTTCGCGTGCAGCGCCGCGCCGACGAAGCCGGCGAACAGCGGGTGCGGGCGCGTTGGGCGCGACTTGAGCTCGGGATGGAACTGGCAACCCACGAACCACGGATGATCGGGGAGCTCGATGATCTCGACCAGCGAGCCGTCGGGCGAGAGCCCGCTGAACCGCACGCCGTGCTTCTCGAACAGGTCGCGATACGCGTTCGAGAACTCGTACCGGTGGCGGTGCCGCTCGCTGATGTCCGACGCATCGTACGTCTCGGCGACCAACGAGCCGGGTTTCAGCCGGCAGGGATAGGCGCCTAACCGCATGGTGCCGCCCATGTCGGTGATGTGCTGCTGCGACTCCATGAGCGAAATCACGGGATCGGCGCACTCCGGCGCGAACTCGCTCGAGTGCGAGTCGTCGAGATTGCACTTGTGCCGCGCGAACTCGATCACCCCGACCTGCATGCCGAGACAGATGCCGAAGAACGGCATGCCGCGCTCGCGCACCCACCGGATGGCCTCGACCATGCCTTCGATGCCGCGCACGCCGAATCCGCCCGGCACGAGCAGGCCGTGCACCGGGCCTAACAACTCGGCCGCGCGCTCCGGGGACGTGAACAGGTCGCTCGAGATCCAGCGGATGTCGACGCCGACATCGTTGGCGATGCCGCCGTGGATGAGCGCTTCCTGCACGCTCTTGTAGCTGTCCACGAGATCCGTGTACTTGCCGACGACGGCGATGCGCACGCGCTCGCTGGGCGACGTAATGCGTCCCACCATCTCGCGCCATGCCGAGAGGTCGGGCGCCTTGCCGCCTAACCCGAGACGCGACACCACACGGTCATCCAGTCCCTGCTCCGCAAACGCCAGCGGGATCTCGTAGATGGTCGGCACGTCGCGGCTCTCGATGACCGAGCCGAAGTCGACGTTGCAGAAGAGGGCGATCTTGCGCTTCACGTCTTCCGACAGGGGACGCTCGGCGCGGCAGATGAGAATGTCGGGCTGGATTCCGATTTCCATGAGCTCGCGCACCGAGTGCTGCGTCGGCTTGGTTTTCACTTCGCCGGCGGCGCTGATGAACGGGACTAACGTGAGGTGCACGAAGAGCGCGTTCTCGCGGCCGATCTCGTGGCGGAACTGGCGGATGGCTTCGAGGAATGGCAGCGATTCGATGTCGCCGACGGTGCCCCCGATCTCGACGATCACGACATCGTTGTCGGGCGCGATACGCTTCATTGCCGCTTTGATCTCGTCGGTGATGTGCGGAATCACCTGCACCGTCGAGCCCAGGTATTCGCCGCGGCGTTCCTTGCTGATCACGTTCAGGTACACGCGGCCTGTCGTGACGTTGTTGGATTGCGAGAGCGCGCGGTCGATGAATCGCTCGTAGTGGCCGAGATCGAGGTCCGTTTCCGCGCCGTCATCGGTGACGTACACCTCGCCGTGTTGGAACGGCGACATGGTGCCGGGATCGACGTTGATGTACGGATCGAACTTCATCATCGTCACGCGCAGTCCGCGTTCCACGAGCAGTCGTCCGAGCGACGCGGCGGCGATGCCTTTGCCGAGCGACGAGACGACGCCGCCGGTCACGAAGATGTACTTCGTCGTGTGCTGCGGTGCATTCGATGGCATTACCGGTGCCTCGCGGTGAAGTCAGACCAGCGCGCATTCGCGCGTTTGAGATCGTCCTCGGTATCGATGCTCGGCTCGGGCGGCGTGCTGACGAGCGCGACACCCATGGCCATGCCGGCCGCGAGCGGCCGGAGCTGCTCCAACCGCTCGATGCGTTCGAGCGGGTGCGGCGGCAGCGCGACCCATTGTGCGAGCGCTGCCGGCGTGTACGCGTATACGCCGAGATGGCGGCGGATCATTCCGCGCGCGAGGTGCTGCGTGTCGTCGGCGTTGCCGGCGATGCGTTCGCGTGGGAATGGAATTGCCGCTCGGGAAAAGTACAGCGCGCGGCCGTCGTCGGCACACACCACTTTGACGACGCTGGGCTGGTCGAGGATTGCGGCATCGTCGGGGATGGCGACGGTACCGAGCGGGAAGCCGCGATCGCGGACCATTTCGACCGCGCCGGCGAGTGTTTCGGCGGTGACGAAGGGTTCATCGCCCTGCACGTTGAGGATGACGTCGAACCGTCGTGCGGCGAGCTCGGGGTGTGCGACGGCTTCGGCGACGCGATCCGTGCCCGAGGGGTGTGTCTGGGCGGTGAGCAGGCACGGGGCGCCGGCGTCACGTGCCGCAGCGGCGACGTCCTCGTGATCGGTGGCGATGATGCAGTCGTCGGCGACGCCGAGGTCGAGCACGCGTTGCCAGACGCGGACGACGAGAGGAGAGCCGCCGAGGAGGCGGAGCGGCTTGCGGTGGAGCCGGGCGGCGCCGAGACGGGCCGGGATGACCGCGAGGGTGGTCACGGTCGCCCGAAAGGAGCGATGCCGAACGCAAGATTCACGCCATTCAATATATAGCGGGTGGATGCAGGAATCCAGGGCGGTCGCATCAGCACCGGCAAGGCGGCGGCACGCGTGCGGGCGGGTCGCCTGTCCCGCTGCCGCGCTCCGTTAGGCAATGATGCCGGGACACGCCGCGCCGGACTGACTAGTGAGGTGGCGTCAGCAATCATGATAGTGGAGATG
>DAHUXU010000096.1 GCA_027307005.1 Gemmatimonadota bacterium | reverse complement strand
GAGAATGCCGCCCGAGCTGCGCACGCCTTCCGGCGTTCCAACGAGCACGATCGGAAGATCGACCGTGACCTTTTCGCCCGCCACCAGCTCGAGGAAGTCGACGTGCAGCACCTCGCGCTTGTACGGGTGCCGCTGGATCTCGCGAATGAGCGTGCGCGACACGGTGCCGTCGATGTTGAGCTCGACGACGGTGGTTTCCGCCGCAATGCGCTCGAGCAGGCGGCCGAGCTCGCGGCTGCTCATGGCGAGCGAGAGGGGTTCGCGGCTGTGTCCGTAGATGACGCCGGGGATCATCTGCGCCGCGCGAAGCTTCCGCGCCGCGCCCTTGCCGGTGTCGGTGCGCTTGGAAGCCGAGAGGATTGCCGTCATATGCGTATCACTCGTGACTGGGTGCCTGGTGTCACTCGAACAGCGAGCTCACCGATTCATCCGAATGCGTGTACCGAATGGCCTTCGCCAACAGTTCTCCCACCGACAGCACCTTGAGCTGCTCGAAGCGACGCGACTGCGGGATCGCGATCGTGTCCGTGACCGTCACTTCGGCGATGGGCGCGGCCGTTAGGCGCTCGACAGCCGGTCCCGAGAGCAGCGCGTGCGTCGCGCAAACGTAAATGTCCTTGGCGCCAAGTGACTTGAGCGCGCGCGCCGCCTCGGTGACCGTTCCTGCCGTGTCGATCATGTCGTCGGGAATGAGACAATCCCGACCCTCCACTTCACCAACCACGTTCAAGACTTCGGCGACGTTGGCCGTTGGGCGGCGCTTGTCGATGATCGCGAACGACCCGTTGAGCCGCTTCGCGAATCCCCGCGCCATTTTCGCCGATCCGACATCGGGCGCCACCACGGCCAGGTCGCGCAACTGCTTCTTGCGATAGTGCGACACGAACACCGGCGCCGCGTACAGGTGATCGACGGGAATGTCGAAGAACCCCTGCAACGCGTGCTGGTGGAAATCGATGCCTAACACGCGGTTCGCACCCGCGGTCGTGATCAGATTCGCCACCAGCTTCGCGCCGATCGCCACCCGCGGCTGGTCCTTTCGATCCTGCCGCGAGTAGCCGTAGTACGGCATCACACACGTAATGCGTGCCGCAGACGCCCGGCGCGCGGCATCGATCAGGAGCAGCAGCTCCATGATCGAATCCGCCGGCGGATTGGTCGGCTGCACGATGAACACGTCCGCGCCGCGCACGTTCTCGTCGATGCGAACGAAAATTTCTCCGTCGGCGAATCGCGAGATCGTCACCCGAGTGAGATCGACGCCCAAACACCGCGAGATCTCCTCGGCGAGTCCCTTGTTCGCCGTCCCCGCGAGCAGCTTGAACCCGCGCCGCGGAACGCTCAGCTCATCCATGAGCGCAGCCCCGTAACATAAAGCAGCCTTGCAAGTTGGTCAATCGCGTCACGCCATCTCGACCAGAGCAGCGAACCTGTGTGGGCAAGCGTGCAAATCACCGCGCTCTCCGAAAGTTGGCCGTGTAGAGCCGGTGAATCTATAGGAACGCGTAGCCAGGGCGCTACCGTGCTGCTCCCGCCGCGCGCTCGGCCCGCTCGCCCAATCGCCGATGCTCGAACCGCGCCACGAAATCGGCAAAGGCGGGCGTCGGTCCCTGCCACCGGAGATCGTCCACGTCGCGAAGCACCGGCGCATCGCTGCGCAGCGTCGCCAGTCGCTTGAAGAGCAGCGCTCGCTCTCGATCGGCGCCGAGCACCTCGAGAGGAAAGGACTCCAGCGCGCCGTAGCGGTTGATGAGACGCGCCGCCGTCTTGGCGCCGATGCCGGAGAGCCCCGGATATCCGTCGGCAGAGTCGCCGGTCAGCGCCAGATAGTCGGGGATGTGCTCCGGATCGACGCCGAATGTCTCGCGCACGCCCGCCGCGTTGCGAATCGACTTGCTCTTGCGGTCCACCTGCACCACGCGATCGTCGCGTACGCATTGGGCGAGATCCTTGTCCGGCGTCCAGATACACACCTTTTCGACGCGGGGGTCAGCCGCTGCGGTCGCCGCCGCTGCTGCGATGGCGTCATCGGCTTCGAGCT
>DAHUXU010000095.1 GCA_027307005.1 Gemmatimonadota bacterium | reverse complement strand
TGCTCGAAGCGCTTGAGGATCACATCCGTTTGCGTCGGCATGGGTTCTCCGCGAACAAGAGGATGGAAAGATAGCAGCGGTCGGTCGCCGTCTCTTGCGAAACCAAACCCGGCGCAGTACCGTCATGTGGGCAACCCATAGGACGGCTCGATGGCGGACAAGCTCGAAGTACAGCAGGGCACTCTCGCCCTGATGATCCTCAAGACCCTCGAGGCGTTAGGCCCGCTGCACGGGTACGGCGTGGCCCGCCGCATCGAGGAAACGAGCAAGGGCCGCCTGACGCTCAACTATGGCACGCTGTATCCGGCGCTCCTCAAGCTCGAGCAGGAGGGGTGCATCAAGGCCGAGTGGCGTCAGTCGGAGAACAATCGCCGCGCAAAGTACTACACGCTCACCGCAACGGGACGCAAACAACTGGCACGCGAGACGCGCGATTGGCGCCGCACCGCGGATCTGATCGCCGCGTTTCTCGCGCCCCGACGCGAAGGAGAGGCACCATGAGACACGTTCGCGCCTGGCTCGCCCGCCTGGCCGGCGTCTTCACGGGACATCGCCGCGATGACGATCTCGGCGAGGAATTGCAGGCGCACCTCGACATGGAGACGGCCGAGTATGTGCGGCGCGGGCTTTCGCCTAACGAAGCGCGGCGGCGGGCGCTCATGGCGTCGGGCGGCCTGGCCATCGCCGCCGAGGCGGTGCGCGCGCAGCGCGGCCTGCCGTGGCTGGAGAGCGCCGGGTCCGATCTCCGCTACGCGCTCAAGTCGCTGCGCCACAGTCCCGCGTTCACCGCGGTGGTCGTCATCACGTTGGCGTTGGGCATCGGCGCCAACACCGCGATCTTCAGCGTCGTGCGCGCGGTGCTGCTCAAGCCCCTGCCCAACCGCGACGGCGATCGCCTGCTCTACCTGCGCCAGTCGATCGACGGCCCGGCCGGCGAGGACATGGCGTTCTCCGTGCCCGAGGTCCGCGACTTCCGCGCCGGCGTGCCTGCGTTAGGCGGCATCGCCGAGTTCTCGCCGTGGGCGCTCATTCTGCAGGGCGACCAGTATTCGCCCACCGCGCGCATCCAGGTGGGACTCGTGACCGGCAATTTCTTCGACGTGATGGGGCTGCACGCCATCCTGGGCCGCCTGACGAAAGCGAGCGACGACGGACCCGGCGTGCCGCCCGTGATGGTGCTCACGGAGCAGTTCTGGCGTCGTCGATTCCACGCCGACCCGGCCATCGTCGGCAAGCAGGTGCGGCTGGAGGCTGGATCGGTGACGGTGATCGGCGTGGTCCAGGCGGCGCCGTATTTCCCGAGCCAGGCGGACGCCCTGCTCAACATGGTGGTGAGCCCGCACCACTTGAGCGCGACGATGGTGCTGGGACGCACGCACCGCATGACCGAAATCGTCGGCCGTCTCGCGCCGGGCGCCACCCTCGACGAGGCTCGCGCGCAGGTCGCGACGGTGTACGCGCGCATGAAGTCCGAGTACAAGGAGTCGTACGACCCCGGATCGCACTTTCGCGTGGCGGTCCTGCCGTTCAAGGACGCGTTAGGCGAGCGCGCCCGCCTCACGCTGTGGCTGCTCATGGCGGCCGCGGCGTTCGTGATGGTCATCTCCACGGCGAACGTCGTCAACCTGACGCTCATGCGCGGCGTGCGGCGCGAGCAAGAGCTGGTGGTTCGTGCGGCGCTCGGCGCCGGCGTGCTGCGCCTGCGCCGATTGCTGCTGGTCGAGAATTTGGTCCTCGCGTTCCTTGGAGCCGCCGCCGGCACGGCCCTCGCCGTCGGTGGGGTCAGGCTCCTGACGATTTTCGCCGCCCGGTTCTCGCCGCGCGCGGATGAGATTCACCTCGACACCGTCGTGTTGTCGTTCACGCTCGTGCTCACGGTGACGGTCGCGCTGCTGCTGTCGTTTGTCGCGTCCCTTCCGAAAGACGGCGCGTTTGCGGCGTGGATCTCGGCCGGTGCGCGGAGAACGGGCAGTCTCAGCAGACAGCGCTTGCAGCGCGCGCTCGTGGTGGCGCAGATCGCGGTGTCCGTGGTCCTCCTCGCCGGCGCCGGCCTGCTCACCCGCACCATGATGCAGCTCTCGGACGTCGACACCGGCCTCAAGACGGAGCAGGTGCTCTCGATGCAGGTGCAGCTCCTGCCGATCGCAAAGATCGCGAGCGGCGTGGACGTGCGTGCCGCCGACGCCGCGGCGAAGCAAGGGTACGACCGGATCGAGCAGGACGCACGAGCGATTCCTGGCGTCGTCGCGGTCGGCGTCGGGTCGGTCATGCCGCTCGAAGCCAGTGAGATCCAGCTCGAGGTGAAGGTTGAGGGCAAAGCACTCGGCGTCGGTGAGGCCATGCCGCGCCCCGACTACCGCACCGCCGATCCAGGGTATTTCCGCGCCGCCGGTATTCCGTTAGTCGAGGGACGGAACTTCGAGGCGACGGATCGCGCCGGCGCCGGCCGCGTCGTGATCCTTAATCAAACGCTGGCCCGGCGGTTGTTCCCGCACGAGGATCCGATCGGCAAGCGCATCGCCTGGACCGGCGACGTGCTGCGGTTCACGCCGATCAGCGGCGACTGGCGCACCGTTGTCGGCGTCGTGGGCAACACGCGGGATGGCGGCCTC
>DAHUXU010000092.1 GCA_027307005.1 Gemmatimonadota bacterium | reverse complement strand
CGCGTGATCGTGCAGCGATGGGCGTCGCGCGCGGGCGCGGTGCCTTTCACGGCGAAGGCGCGAAAGCAGTGTTCGCCCAACAGCGCCGCGGCGCTCATGGCGAGAATTCGCGGATCGAGCTCGCGGTCGAGCGCCCACTCGACGCGGCGACGAAAGGGCGAGCGCGCGGCGTCGTCAGTGCCGATGTAATAGCTGTATCGTCTCGACTTGGCATCGAAGCGTGCGTGAAAGGCCGGCGCCATCTCGTGCACCGCGGCCACCCACACGTCCCGCGGCAGCACGCCATTCAGCGCGCGTCTGAGCGCCGACGGGGTCCACCGCTCCGGAACTCGGACTCCGACCGCCTGGCCGCGTGCGTGCACGCCCGCATCGGTTCGGCCGGCGCCGAGCGCGGCCACGGGTCGCGCACAAATGTGGCCCAACGCGTCCTCGAGCTCCCCTTGCACGGTGCGCTCGCGCGGCTGTCGCTGCCATCCGGCGAACCCGGCGCCATCGTAGTGCAGCACCAGTTGCACGGTGCGCTCCGGCATGTCACGGAAACTATCCGCGTGCCTTCTGGTGTCAAGCGAGATGGAGAGAGCGAACCGATTGACAGTTCGATACCTACGCCTCTAGTTTGACGAACCCGCTCAAGCGTCACAGCCCCGTCTCGCCGCGGCTCACCCGACCACATGCCTCCTCGTACACTTGCGTCCCTGGCGCACGCTCTTGGTGCCGCCTCGGACTTGGACGCCGCCTTCGTGGCGTTGGGCGAGGCGTTGGCGGAAATCGATCGGTCGACGCATCTCGTCCTGCTCTCCTTCGACATGCGGCGCCAGCTTTTCACCGAAAAACGGACGCAGGAAAACGGACGCGTCCTCCGGGCGCGGGTGGATACGACGTTCGATCATCTGCCGGCGCGTCTGCGCGCGACGATCAACGCCGGCGGCCAGTTCGCCGACGCCGGCGACGAGTCCGATGAATTCGCGCGCTTCTTCGGCCTCGAGAACGCGCTGAACGAAGAAGGGTTGCTGGCGCTGCGCGGTATTCTCGTGGACGGGCATCTCAATACGATCGTCGTGCTCTACGAGCCGCGCCGGTTTTTCGGGACCCGCGTCGTGGAGCGATTCGCACCGTATGTCGCGCTGTTCGAGCTCGCCTTCGCGCGATTCTCCGAGCACGAGGCACGCAACGAAGCCGTGCGGACGCTCGAGGATGTCACGCAGCGTGTGCACGGCGAATACGTGAAGCACCTCGCACGACTGGAGAGCGACCTCGCGGAGGCGCGCAACACTCCGGCGAATGCGAGCGTCGTCGAGCCGGCGCGGCTCGTCGCGCTCGAGGCAGAGGCCGCGCGCGCACGCGAGGATGCGCGCCGCGCCACGCGACGGGCCGAGGCCGTAGAAGGGCAGGTGGCCGCTGCCGTTGGGCAGCTCGAGCAGGCGCACGTCGAGCTGCACCGCCGCAGCGAGACGCTGCGTCAGAAAACGCGCACCCTGTACCTCATCGATCGCGTGTTGTCGCTGGATGCATCGACCGCCGATCCGCGCCAGCTCGCCGAGGGACTGCTCGCGCTCGTGGGCGACGACATGCAAGCCCAACGCTGCTCGCTCGTGCTGCGCGTGCCCGACGCGCAGGAGTTGTACATCGCGGCGGCCAAGGGACTCTCGCCGGACGTGACCGAGGGCAAGCGCATCCCGATGGGAGTCGGCGTGTCGGGCAAAGTCGCGGCGAGCCGGCAGCCCGTGTTGGTCACCGACGTCGCGCAGGCGCGCGGCCATCCGCTCATCGGCGACGAGTACTTCACGACGGGCTCGTTCATCAGCTTTCCGTTAGTCTATCACGACGACCTGGTCGGCGTGGTCAATCTCACCAATCGCGTCCAGCGCGGCGTGTTCATGGACGAGGACGTGGAGCGCGTGCGGCTGCTGGCGCTGGTGATCTCGCTCGTCGCGTCGCACGCGGCGCTGCGCGAACGGTTGTTCGAGACGATCGGTGTCCACTGACGCACTGGCGCACGCGCTGCGGCAGCTGGCCGACCATCACTCGCTGACGGAGGACGAGACCGCCGCCGCGTTCGACGTGATCATGCGCGGGGACGCCACGGCGTCGCAGGTGGGCGCGATGCTGATGGGGCTGCGCGTGAAAGGCGAGACGCCGGACGAGATCGCCGGCGCCGCGCGCGCGCTGCGCGCGGTGATGGTCCGGCTTCCGGTGGACGACCCCGATGCGTTAGTCGACACGTGCGGTACGGGCGGCGGGAAGGTGACGACGTTCAACATCTCGACCGCCGCCGCACTGGTGGCGGCGGGCGCGGGCGTGCGCATCGCGAAGCACGGCAATCGGTCGTTCACGACGCGGTCCGGCAGCGCCGACGTGCTGGAAGCGTTAGGCGTCGACATCGCGCAGTCGGTGGAGGCGATGCAGCGGACGCTGGAATCGGCGGGGATCGTGTTCATGTTCGCGCCGCGCATGCATCCGGCGATGAAGCACGTAGGGCACGTGCGGAGCGAGCTGGCGATCGGCACGCTCATGAACATGGTGGGTCCGCTCGCCAATCCGGCATCGGCGGGGCGCCAGGTGGTGGGGGTCTCCGATCCGGCGCGGCTGGAGCTCATCTCGGCGGCGCTGGCTGCGTTAGGCAGCCGTCACGCGCTCGT
>DAHUXU010000090.1 GCA_027307005.1 Gemmatimonadota bacterium | reverse complement strand
GCGGCCGCGGCGGCCCGCCTAACGCCGGCATCATCGAAACCATCGCGCCGTCCACGGTCGCGCTAGGCACGATCTGGGTCGGCACCAACAACGGCCTCATTCGCGTCACGCGCGACAACGGGAACACGTGGTCCGACGTGTCGGTCGCCGGCCTCCCGAACGCGGCGCACGCGGACATCCAGACCATCGACGCCTCCCACGCCAGCGCCGGCGGCGCGTACGTCGCCATCGACGAGCACAACTCGGGCGACGACACTCCGTATTTCTATCGCACCCGCGACTACGGGAAAACCTGGACCAAGATCATCGCCGGCCTCCCGACCGATCAGCCGAGCGGCAGCTTCGCGCACACGATCCGCAACGACCCCAAGCGCGCGGGCCTGTTGTTCGCGGGCACCGAGAGCGGCATGTACGTCTCGTTCGACGACGGCGACCACTGGCAGTCGCTGCAGCTCAACCTGCCGAACACTTCGTATCGAGACATCGCCTTCCACGGATCCGATCTCATCGTCGGCACGTACGGGCGCGGCATCTGGGTCCTGGACGATTACGCCGTGTTGCGGCAGATCACGCCCACGATCGTGACGGCGCCCGCACATCTGTTCAGGCCCGACGACGCGATTCGCGTTCGCCGCAACGACGGGGCCGACACGCCGTTCCCGCCCGAAGTGCCCCATGCGCTCAATCCGCCGGACGGCGTGATCATCTATTACACGCTCGCGGCGCCGCCGCGCGGCGACATCACGCTCGATGTGCTCGATGCGAGCGGCGCGGTCGTGCGGCGCCTGTCGAGCGCGCCGATCCCGCCGCTCAAGGAAGCGTCCGATCCCCCGGAGCCTAACTTCTGGCTCGCCAAGCCGGCGCCGATGCCGACCGCGGTGGGACTCAACCGCATCAACTGGGACCTGCGGTACGACCCGCCGCCCGCGTTCGACCACACGTACGAGATCAACGCCAATCCCGGCCTAACGCCGGCGTCTCCCGAAGGGCCGCTCGCGCTGCCTGGGGTCTACACGCTCAAGCTGACCGTCGACGGCACCACCTATACCCAGACGGCGACGGTCCGGAACGACCCGCGCTCGCCCGCGACCATGGCCGCGTTGCGCGCGCAGAACAGCCTCATGATGCGCGTGTATCACGGCCTCGCGAGTGCGTGGGCC
Source organism: Gemmatimonadota bacterium (assembly GCA_027307005.1). GTDB lineage: Bacteria > Gemmatimonadota > Gemmatimonadetes > Gemmatimonadales > Gemmatimonadaceae > JADGGM01. The sequence goes on along the minus strand of DAHUXU010000090.1, from coordinate 5,533 downwards.
GGCTACCACGCGCTCGCCGGATTGCGCGCCGATGTCGAAAAGGCGGCCGGCTCCTCTCCGCCGTCCGATGTATCCGATGCCGTCAAGACCTTCGATGCGAAGGTCGACAGCGTGGCCGGCAACCCCTCGGCTGGTCGCGGATTCCGGTTCGGCCGCGGCCCGATGCCCCCGCCCAACTACGTGCGCGTGAGCGGCACGCTGGTGCAGCTGCTCGAGGGCCAGGACAACGGCGACATGGCGCCGACGCCGTCGTCGCTCGCGGCGGTCGCGGCCGCCTGCACGGACCTGACGAAGGTCGCGACGGCCGCCAAGCGCCTAACGACGACCGACCTTCCGGCGGTCGATGCCGCCCTCGGCCGTCACTCGCTCACCGACGTCGCGGCGCCGGCACTCGGCAAGGTCGGGAGCGGCTGTTGAGATCTCGCCGTGGCGCGCCTCACCGGCCGGCGGCGCCCTGCCACAGGTGCAGCAGCGCGTAGCTGCGCCACGGCCGCCACGCGTGCGACGCGACATCGACGGCGGCCGGAGTCGCGCCGCCTAACGCTTTGCGCGCGGCGAGGTCTTCCTTGGGGAAGGCGTCGGGCCAGCGCAGCGCCCGCATCGCGATGTACTGTGCGGTCCAGGGCCCGACGCCGGGCAGCGCCTCGAGGCGCGAGATCACCTCGCCGGGACGCGCGCCGGGTGCGAGCACGAGACGTCCGGACGCGACCTCGCGCGCCAGCGCCAGGATGCTCCCGGCGCGCGCACGGATGATGCCGAGCGCCGCCAGGTCCTCGACGCGGGCGCGGGCGACGCGGTCGGCGGTCGGCGCCGCCCGGTCGAGAGCGGCGTGGGGCGTCCGCACCATCTCGCCTAACGCAGTCACGAAGCGCCCCGCGATCGTGGTCGCCGCCTTCACCGTGATCTGCTGGCCGAGAATGGCGCGCACCGCCAGCTCGAAGCCGTCGAAGGCGCCCGGCACCCGCAGTCCGGGGTGGCGCGCGACGGAGCAGGCGAGCTTCGGGTCGCGCGACAGATGCGCGGCGATCACATCGGGGCGGGCGCTCAGATCGAAGAGATGGCGCAGCCGGCCTAACACAGCAGGCAGCACGGGCGTCAGCGTGTGCGTGAGCTCGACCATCAGCGCGCGACGGGCCGGGGCATGCGTCACACGCAGCCATCCCCGGTGCGTCCCCAGACTCACCGTGCGGAGATACGCATCGCCGTCCACGCATTCCACGCCGCGCATCGCGCGCGCGCCGAGAAACGCCAGCAGCGCGTCCCATTCGAATGGCTCGCGATAGACGAGCTGCAGTGAAAACGTGTCCGACGACGTCGCGGTGCTCCGCGCGTCGGGCGTCGCCCGGCGAAACTGCGCGGGCGGGATGCCATATCGGCCGTTGAACGCATCGTTGAAGCGGCGGACGCTCGTGAATCCGCTGGCGAACGCGACTTCGGACATCGGCAGTGTCGTCTCGGTGAGCAGCTGCTTCGCCAGCAGCAACCGTCGTGTGAGCACCAGTTCGATCGGCGACACGCCCAGCTCGCGCTGCATCATGCGGCGAATCTGTCTCGAGCTCCAGCCGAAGCGCTTGGCAATCGACTCGAGCCCCGCGCCGTCATCGAGCATGCCTTCATCGATGCGTTGGGCAATGAGACTCGCAATGCGTTGCGCATCGTCGACCGGTGCGTTGCCCGGCGCCAGCTCGGGCCGGCATCGGAGGCACGGACGGAAATTCGCCTTTTCCGCCGCCGCGGCGCTGTCGAAGAAGCGGCAGTTCGCCGCCTTCGGCGTCCGCGCCGTGCACACGGGACGACAATAGATGCCGGTGGATGTCACGCCGACGTAGAACACGCCGTCGAACCGCGGGTCATGCGCTGCCAGTGCCTGATAGAGCGCCGTCGTGTCGTGGGTCATGGGTTGCAACGTACCCGGGCGATGCGCCCTCTACTAGCCATTTTCGGACACCTCAATTTTCGACGCCCACATCCCAGCCGCCAATGGCACGTCGGTTCACCGGCCGGGAATGTAGGTGTCCGAATATGGCCAGAATGGCCGGGGATCCCAGCGCAGATTGGTGTCGTGCATCGTCACGATCGACATTAGCTTCGAGAGGATTCCATGACCGCTACTCTTCGCACTCGCTCGCGCCGCACCGGCGCACCGGTTGCCCGCCGCGACGGCGCCGACGTGATCCGGGTCGCGTTCGCCAGCTCCCCGATCGGGCTCGTGCTCGTCGCCCGCAGCCACGCCGGCCTTGTGGCCGTGCTCATCGGCGACGAGCGGGAGACGCTGCGGCGCGAGCTCCAGCGCCGCATTCCGTTAGGCAGCTGTGCCGGCGCCGACCGGGCACTCGACGCGCTCGCCGCGAAGGTCGCTGCGCTCGTCGACACGCCGGACCTGCCGCTCGATGTGCCGCTCGACATGCGCGGCACCCCGTTTCAACAGGAAGTCTGGCGCGCGCTGCGAGCCATTCCGCCCGGCACCCCCACCACGTACGGCGAGCTCGCCGCGCGCCTCGGCCGCCCGCAATCCGCGCGCGCAGTCGGTGCCGCGTGCGGCGCCAATCCGCTGGCGATCATCGTCCCGTGTCATCGCGTCGTTGCGCAGACCGGTGCGCTTGCGGGGTACCGATGGGGCGTCGCTCGCAAGCAGGCTCTCCTGCAGCGCGAGTCACTCGCGCATCGCTGATGCACGCTTTTCGCGGGGTGCGACGGCGTTTCGCGACGGTCGTGGCCGGTGCACCGTTCACGGCGTGTAACCGTCGCCCTTTCGTCGTCGAGGACATGTGGACTCCGAGCTCGATGCCCTGATTCAGCGCGCCGATCAAGCCGATCCCGTCGCGTCGGAGCAGTTGTTCCGGATGCTGTATCACGAGCTGCACCGGCTGGCCGAAATGCAGCTGCGGCGCGCGAACGCATCGGTCACGTTAGGCACGACGACGCTCCTCCACGAGGCGTACCTCAACATGACGGGGCGTCCGCAGCTCGCGTTCCCGGACCGGCTGCGGTTTCTCTCGTACGCGTCGCGCGCGATGCGCGGGCTCATCATCGACTACGCGCGCCGGCGCCGGGCGCGGAGGCGCGGCAGCCGTTTCGAAGTGACGCTCGAGGGCGCGGACCTCCTGCCGGAGACCGGCGCGATCGATGGCCTGGAGATCGCGAACCTGGGCGATGCGCTCGACGAATTGGCGGCGATCGAGCCGCGCCTGGCGCAGCTGGTGGACCTGCATTTCTTTTGCGGATTCTCGTTCATCGAGATTGCCGCGCTGCGCGGCGTCTCCGATCGCACGATCCAGCGCGATTGGCGCAAGGCGCGCGCCTTGCTCCACCGCTCGATCCTCGGCGACGGCGAGCCGACGTCCGGTTAGGCCGGCGCAGCGCCGCGGCGTCCGCGCTACTGCAACGACGCACGCAACCGCGCCGCCTCGATGGTGCGCGGGTGCGAGTCGCCGGCGCCCGCACGGAGCGCGGCAACCGCGCTGTCCAGCGCGCCGCGCGCGGTTGTCGTATCGCCCGTCGCCAGCAGCGCCCGCGCTTCGACCAGCTGCGCCTCACCGACGAACGCGCTGCGCGACAGGGTCGCGGAATCGATGGCTGACACATCGCGCGCATCGCGCGCGTAGCGCAGTGCCGCCGCCGGCTGGTGCGCGCCGAGCGCCGCCTCGGCGGCCAGCACCAGCGCGGCGTGATACACGCGACGGCGCTTGCCGTCGAAATACCCGTACGCGCGCAGCACGTCGTCGACCAATGTGCGCGCCGCCGGTGCGTCGTGGCGCAGCATGGCCAGCCGTGCATCGATGAGTCTCGAATCGGTGAGCTGGTCATCCACGCTGCGGATGGTCAGGTGCGTCTCGATCGCCTTGAGCGAGGCGTCGCTCCGCTCGGCGTCGGCCACCTTGCCTAACTGTAGCTGGGCCAGCGCAAGCCCGAACAGCGCGCGACCCTGCCAGTACGTGTTGTGTTCGGCTTTCGCCTGGCTCGCCAGCACGGCGAAATACGTGGCGGCCGAATCGGCGTCGCCCTCCGACAGCGCGGCGTATCCATAATGAATGAGCGGCTGCTCGGGAATGCGCCCGGACGGATCGCTCCGCGCCACCTGGTCGAGCACGTCGTGCAGGATGTTCTCGGCCTGCGCGATCTGGCCCAGCTCGAGCAGGATGTCCGCCATGTTGTGCTGCAGCGCGGCCTGCGAGAGCGTCTCCCCGCGACCCGTGCTGTCCATGATGGCAATGCTGCGACGGAGCGCAGCGATCGCGTCGCCATACTGGTGATTCGCGTAGAGGAAATCCGCCGACGCCGACAGCATGCCGACGTACACGAGGTCACTCGTTAGGCCGAGGCTGTCGCGGATGGCGAGCGCGCGCCGGATCTCGGGCCCGGCCAGCTCGTGCGGCCCGGCTTCATCATTGAGTGCTGCGGCCCGCTCGAGGCAGAGCGACTCCGCACGCGGATCGGCGTGCGCGAACGATGGCTCGAGCTGGTGCAACAGCGTGTGCGCGACGTCGTACTTGCCCTGGCTGCGCAGATTGTCGAATTCATCGCAGCGCGCCTCGAGCAGCGCCGAGCTGTCGGGAATGGCCGCGGCGAGCGATTCGGCCCGCGCGATCAGATCGCCGCGGATCTTGGTGTCGTTCAAGTCCGCGTACTGATCCGAGAGCTGCAACAAGATCGGCGTGAGCAATCGCGGCTGCCTCGCGTACTCCCGCTCGATGGCGATGCGTCCGTGATCGAGAATCTCCTTCATCGTCACCGGACCGTCGCCGACCTGACTGACGAGCACGTTCTGGAATTCCGCCTGCGCGTTGGCCCGTCGCGTGGCGTCGAGGGCGGCGTCGCGTTCGCGTTGGGCATCCCGCATCTTCGAAACCGAGAACGCCGTCGCCACGACGAGCACCACGGCCACCGCACACGCGCTCGTGACGGGGCCGCGGTGCCGGCGGACGAACATGCGCGCGCGGTAGGCGATCGAATCGCGGCGCGCGCTCACCGGCTCGTGCCGCAGCAGGCGCTCCAGATCCTCGCCTAACGCGGCCACCGTCTGGTAGCGCTCCTGCGGGTTCTTGCGCAGCGCTTTCGCCAGGATGTTGTCGAGATCGCCGACGCCGATCCGCGCCGGCTCGACCTCGAACAGCGCGCGCAGCTCGTCCAGGGCCGACGCACATCCCTCGGCAGTCGGATGCCGGCCGGCCACGAGCACATAGAGCAACACGCCTAACGCGTAGACGTCCGTGGCCGTGGTGATCGCACCATCGCGCACCTGTTCCGGGGACGCGTAGTCCGGCGTGAACGCGCGACCGCCCTCGGCGGTGAGCGCCGTGTGGGCGCCCGTCATCCCATCGTCGAGGAGCTTCGCGATGCCGAAGTCGAGCAGCTTCACGACGCCGTCTCGCGTCACGAGGATGTTGGACGGCTTGAGGTCGCGGTGCACGATCAAGTTCGCGTGCGCGTGCCCGACTGCCGCGATGACGTCGAGCACCAGGCGGATGCGCGCGTCGACGCCGAGTCCGCGCTCCCGGGCATACACGTCGATCGGCTGACCGTCGACGTACTC
>DAHUXU010000058.1 GCA_027307005.1 Gemmatimonadota bacterium | reverse complement strand
AGCTCGACCGGCTCGCCCGCGATGCGGGCCACGGCGCGCGCGCCGGCACGCCCGCGGAAGCGGCGCGCGATGCGGACGCGCTGCTCCTTGCCGTGCATTGGTCGCGCGTCGACGATGTCCTCGAAAAAGCGGGAGACGTGTCGCGCGCCGTCATCGTGAACTGTTCGCTGCCAATGAACGCGGCGGATACGAGGCTGGTGGTCGCGCACACGTCGTCGGGCGCGGAAGCGTTAGCCCGGAAAGTGCCGCATGCCCACGTCGTGTCGGCATTCGGCACGGTGCCGAGCGAGGTCTTGTTCAGTGTGTTCGCGAGGCGCGCCACGACGCATCGGCCGAGCCTCGTCTATTGCGGCGACGACACACGAGCGAAACAGCGCGCTGCCCGATTGATCCGCGATGCGGGATTCGATCCGGTCGATGCGGGTCCCCTTCGGATCGCACGCTACATGGAACCGTTCACGCTGCTCATGGCGCAGCTCGCGTACAAAGGAATGCGGGGTGCAGCGGTGGACTACCGGCTGGAATGGAGGAAGGAGAAAACGCGTCTGTAGGCGCGCGCGATGCGCCTCGCGCGGTCTACCGTGCGGCCTGCGGTTGTTCGACGTTCGCCGGCAGGGTCAGCGTGAAGGTCGAGCCGACGTCGATCGTACTCGTGACCGTGATGTCGCCCTTCATCGAACGCGCCAGGTCGCGGCTGATGGCCAGGCCTAACCCGGCGCCTTCGGGCGCGCTGATCAGGGAGCGGCCGACCTGCACGAACGGCTCGAACACGGCGTCGAGCTTGTCGGCCGGGATGCCGCAGCCCGTGTCGGTGACATCCAGCGTAACGCGCTCGGCGTCGAGCTGCTTGCAGGACACGACGACCGACCCGCCGCCGCCCGTGAACTTGACGGCGTTCGACACGAGGTTCAACACGATCTGCTCGGCCTTGAGCCGGTCCGCCCAGGCGATCACATCGGCCGTGCATGGACGCGACTCGAGATGCACGGCTTTCGCGATGGCCTGCGGCATCAACATCCGGACGACGACATCGACCACGTGCTGAATCGGCACGGCGGCGAAGTCGTAGGTCAGCTGGCCGGCTTCGACGCGGCTGAAGTTGAGGATGTCGTTGATGATGCCTAACAAATGCTCCTGGCTGCGCTTGATGCGGCCTAACTGCTCGGCCTGCTGCGTCGTGACGGGACCCGAGAGGCCCATCACGAGCAGGTCCGCGTAGCCGCCGATCGCGTTGAGCGGCGTACGCAGCTCGTGCGACATCGCGGCCAGAAATTCGCTCTTGGCGCGGTTCGCCGCGTCGGCGCGGCGCTGCGCATCGCGGGCGTCGCGCGAACGCGCCTCGAGTTGCGACGCCTGACGACGCAGTTTGTCCGCGAGGTCGCGCAACTCGCTTTCGCGCTCGGCGGCTTCGGCGAGCTTCGCCTCCTCCGATGCCACCCGGCGCGCATCAGCGAGGGCGCGCTCCTGCGCCGCGTGGCGCTCGGTGAGATCGCGCGTGATGGTCGCGAAGCCGAGCAGGCGGCCGTCCTCGGCACGTAGCGCGGTGATCAACATGCTCGCCCAGAAGCGCGTCCCGTCGCTCCGAACACGCCATCCTTCCTCCTCGTAACGACCGGTCGTTGCAGCGACCTCGAGATGCTGCTCCGGCTGGTTCGCGGCGACCGCTTCGGGCGGGTAGAAGTCGGCGAGCGGCCGGCCGATGATTTTGGAGGTGGCGAATCCGCTGATGCGCTCGGTGCCGGAATTCCAGGTTGCGACGCGTCCTTCGGCGTCGAGCATGTAAATGGCGTAATCTCGCACACCTTCGATGAGCAGGCGGAAGTTCTGCTCGCTCAAGCGAATCGCGTCTTCGGCTTTACGGCGCTCCGTCAGATCCCGCGTGACCTTGGCGAATCCGACGAGCTCGCCAATGTCATTGCGCAGCGCGGTGATGACGACGTTGGCCCAGAAACGCGTGCCGTCCTTTCTGAGGCGCCAGCCTTCATCCTCGAAGCGGCCGGTGTTCGCCGCCATACGCAGCTCGAACGCGGGAAACCCCTCGGCGACTAACTCGGGCGGGTAGAAGATCGAGAAATGTTGACCGATGGCCTCCTCGGCCGTGTAGCCCTTGAACCGCTGGGCGCCGGCGTTCCAACTGCGGATATAGCCGCGGGAATCGAGCGCGAAGATGGCGTAGTCGGATACGCTCTCGACCAGCAATTGGTAGAGCGCTGCGTCCGGGTGAGGCGGTAGGGATGACAGATCCGCCCGCTGCTGCCCGGGCGCGCGACGCGCGGCGTGCAGCCCCGCGGGCGGCTGCTCGCCGGCGCGCCGGGACTTCTTTGAGCCCATCCGGTCCTTCATGTTGCTGACCGATACCTCCGGAATGTCCTGTGGCTTGCCAAACGCGGTTGGATTCGCGGCTTAGGTGCGTCCGTTCGCGCGCAAAAATGCGGCCACACTCTGGCGTAGGCCGTCTGCGGGGGCGCAACACCCATGAAATCGTCCCGACCAGCGGGATGGAAGCGGGCTGCGACGAGCGGTGCGATCGACCGGGCAAGGAGGCGGGGGCCGATACCGGATGAGCGCCGCACTGTCCCGCGCACACCGTGGGCTCTGTTGCCATGGCGTGACCCCACCTACTTTTTTCGATGTCGAGGGCGACGCTCGTCGCTCACGACGGCAGATGCGGACCGAATGTTCGTTCGCGCGCGGTCGCGCCACGGCACTTCCCGTTTCGCATTCACCTGCCGCGAGGGCGAGGGCGTGGGTTCGGATGGAGGCATGACAGTCGAGAGGCAAGCGAGAGCGCCGCATCGCCGCATTGTTGCCCGTATCGCGGAGTGGTCTCGTGCGCAGCACCTGGCGGCGGTGGTGGTGCCGAGCATCGTCGTGCTGGTCTTCGCGGGGCTCGTCTCTGCGGGCCTCGATGCCGAGGTGCAGGGGCGCAACGATGTCGCGCACACCCACCGCGTCATCGAGCAGGTCGAGCGCGTTCTCTCCCGCCTAACGGACGCCGAGACCGGCCAGCGCGGATATCTGCTCACCGGTCGGGGCGACTACCTGGAGCCGTATCTGGCGGCCGAGCGCGATGCGACGGCCGCCCTGGACTCGCTGCGCCCGCTGTTGACGGGTCGCACGAACCAGGAGCGCCAGCTGAAGCGCCTCGACACGCTCGCGTCGTTCAGCATGAAGAGATTTGCCGAGATCGAGACGACGATCGCGATGGCCCGCGTCGGCCATCGCGATTCGGCGTTGGCGGTCGTCGAGAGCGGCGGCGGCAAACGCGACATGGATGGCGCGCGGCTCGTCGCGACGGAGATGGAACGATCGGAGGCCCGGCTGCTCGCCCAACACACGGCGTCGGAGGCGCGGCTCGCGCGC
>DAHUXU010000041.1 GCA_027307005.1 Gemmatimonadota bacterium | reverse complement strand
GGATTGGCGCTCGCCGCCGGTCTCGCGGTGCTGTCGTCGCGGCTCGGTCTGGCGTGCGGGGACTGGCTCCGCCGGGTGAAGCGGTGAGCCGCGCGCCGCTGCCTAACGGGCTGGCGGCGTTGGCGGCGCTCGCCGTGCTGGTCATCGCCGGCGTCGGACACGTCGGCAGCCCGGACGTCTACTTCCGCGGCGCGGCGGGCCCCTACGATGTCGGCGTGGTCATCCGCCCGCCGGGCGTGGTGCCGGGTCAGGTCGAGGTGGTCGTGCAGCTGTCCAACGAACCCGCCGCGCAGGTGACAGTGCAGCCGGTGTTGTGGGAGACGGGCGCCGATGGCGCACCGCCGCCCGACGTCGCGCGGCCGGTGCTTGGCGAACCCGGCGCCTTCGCCACCCGGCTCTGGCTCATGACCTCCGGCTCCTACTCGATTCGGGTCGTCGTCCGCGGCGCGCGCGGCACGGGCACCGTCGACGTGCCGGTCGTCTCGGCGGCCACGCGGGAGCTGCCGCTGTCGCCAGCGTTAGGCGCGCTGCTCCTCGCCCTCGGCGCCTTCCTCGTCTTCGGCTTGCTCTCGATCATCGGCGCCGGCGCTCGAGAAGCGACGCTCGATCCCGGCGCCCCGGTCGACGCACCCCGGCGGCGACGCTCGCGGGTTGCGGTGTGCTCGGCGGCCGCGATCTTCGCGCTCGCGCTCCTGGGCGGCAACGCGTGGTGGAACCACTCGGCCCGGGCCTATCGACGCATCATCTACAAGCCGCTCGCGAGCCGCGTGTCACTCGCCGACTCCGGGCGCGTCCTGGAATTCGTCATCACGGACAGCAGATGGAGGCAGCGCGAGGAGACACCGCTCGTTCGCGATCATGGGAAGCTCGTCCACTTTTTTCTGATTCGTGCGCCGGGGATGGATGCATTCGCGCATCTACATCCCGTGACGAGCGACTCCAACGATTTTCGCGTCGCGCTGCCGCCATTGCCTGCGGGGACATACCATACCTACGCCGACATCGTGCACCGCAGCGGCTACGCCGAGACGCTCGTCGACACTGTCGTGATCGACGGGCAACGCTCACCCTCATTCTCGCCAACCGACTCCGACGATTCCTGGATCGTGAGTGGTGCGTCGACGCCGGCGTCCGATGCCCAACGGCGCGCCACGCTGGCCGATGGATCGATCATGAGCTGGGATCGTGGCGATACCGCGCTGGTCGCGAACGTGATCGCCCCGCTGCACTTCACCGTCACGGCGCCAGACAGCCGACCCGCGGTCCTCGAGCCCTACATGGGCATGTCCGCCCACGCGATGATCGCGCGCGATGACGGCAGTGTGTTCGTCCACCTGCATCCGATGGGCACCATTGCGATGGCGGCGCAATCGATTTTCACTCTTCGCGGCGACAGCACCCGAGCAGCACCTCCGCCCATGCCAATGGCGAGCGCAACCCTGCCCGACACCGTGAGCTTTCCGTACGCATTCCCGAAGCCCGGTCACTATCGAATCTGGGTGCAGGTGCGGCGTGCGGGACGCGTGCTAACCGGAACCTTCGACGCCGGCGTGCGGTAGCTGCGCCGCCCCGGATCGGTCGCTTTCGCGGGCGAATGCTCCTGCCGCGTCCGGCGCTGTCTGCGTTTTGCGCGTCTTTCGCATTGCCCGACTCCCTGACCCCCGATAAGTTCAAGGGCTGGCAGCATATCGGCCAACAACCGAACCCAACAATATTTACATCGTGCGGATCACAGTCGTCGGGACGGGCTATGTCGGTCTCGTCGTGGGCGCATGTCTGGCGGAGACGGGTGGCGACGTCACCTGCGCCGACATCGACGAGCGAAAAATCAAAGGCCTGAAGGACAACATCCTCCCGATCTACGAGCCTGGTCTCGAAGATCTGGTCGAGCGCAATCAAAGCCAGAAACGGCTCTCCTTCACCACGGACGTCGGCGGCGCCGTCAAAAACACCGAGGTCGTGTTCATCGCCGTCGGCACGCCGCCGGATGAGGACGGGTCAGCCGATCTCAGACACGTCCTGAGCGTGGCCGATGTGATCGGTCGCAACATGACGCGCGAGATGGTGATCGTCACCAAGTCCACCGTGCCGGTGGGCACGGCGGGCAAGGTCGCCGACGCCATCAGCAAGCACGCGAAGTTCCCGTTCCACATGTGCAGCAATCCGGAATTCTTGAAGGAGGGCGCCGCGGTCGAGGATTTCATGCGACCCGATCGCGTGGTCCTTGGCGTGGACAGCGACTACTCGCGATCGGTGATGGCCGAGCTCTATGCGCCGTTTGTACGAACCGGAAAACCGATTCTGTTCATGGATATTCCGTCGGCCGAGCTCACGAAGTACGCGGCCAACGGCATGCTGGCCACGCGCATTTCGTTCATGAACGAGATCGCGAATTTGTGCGAGAAGGTCGGCGCGAACGTGGACAATGTGCGAAAGGGCATCGGCAGCGATGTGCGCATCGGTCCGTCGTTTCTGTTCCCCGGGCCGGGCTACGGCGGCTCGTGCTTTCCCAAGGATGTGAAGGCGCTGCTGCGTACGGCCAGGGAACGCAACGCGTCGGTCGCGGTGCTGAATGCCGTCGAGGAAGCAAACGAGCGGCAGAAGCACCGCTTGTTCGAGAAGCTACGGTCGGTGATTCCGGATGGGCTGCGCGGCCGCAAGATCGCGGTGTGGGGGCTCGCCTTCAAGCCGCAGACGGACGACATGCGGGAGTCGCCCGCGCTGACGCTCATCGAAGCGCTGCTCGAGGCCGGCGCCAGCGTGGTGGCGCACGACCCGGTGGCGATGCCCGAGGCGCGGCGTCGGTTAGGCGACCGCATCTCGTACGCCGAATCCAATTACGACGCGCTCGATGGCGCGGACGCGCTCGTCGTGGTCACCGACTGGAATCAGTTCCGCCATCCGGACTTCGAGCGCATCAAGGCCTCCCTCGCGCGCCCGATCGTGATCGACGGACGAAACCTCTATCACCCGGAGAAAATGGCGGCGTTAGGCTTCACGTACCGGTCGATCGGCCGCGGCCGCGAATGAGGGTGCTCATCACCGGAGCCGCCGGCTTTCTGGGCTCCCACCTGTGCGACCGCTTTCTCGCCGACGGCCATCAGGTGGTCGGCCTCGACAACTTCATCACCGGCCACGCCGACAACATCGCGCACCTCATCGGCCAACCGAGGTTCGAGTTCGTCCGCCACAACATCTCGACGTACACCTACGTCGCCGGCCCGCTGGACGGCGTGCTCCACTTCGCGTCGCCCGCCAGCCCGATCGACTACCTCGAGCACCCGATCCCGACGCTCAAGGTCGGTGCGTTAGGCACCCACAACGCGCGCGGCCTCGCGCTGGCCAAGCAGTCGCGTTTTTTCCTGGCGTCGACGTCCGAAGTGTACGGCGATCCGATGGTGCACCCGCAGCCCGAATCGTACTGGGGCAACGTCAATCCCGTCGGACCGCGCGGCGTGTACGACGAAGCCAAGCGCTTCGCCGAAGCCATGACGATGGCGTATCACCGGTATCACGGCCTCGATACGCGGATCGTCCGCATCTTCAATACGTACGGACCGCGCATGCGGCCGCGCGACGGGCGCGTCGTGTCCAACTTCATCGTACAGGCGCTGGCCGGCGACCCCATCACGCTGTACGGCGACGGGTCGCAAACCCGCAGCTTCTGCTACGTGTCGGACGAAGTAGAAGGCATCTACCGGCTCTTCATGAAGGGCGACACCGATCCGATGAACATCGGCAACCCGGTCGAGTACACCGTCCGCCAGTTGGCCGAGGTGGTCCTCGAGCTCACGGGCGCGAAGGTGCCGATCGAGGCGCGGCCGCTGCCGGTGGACGATCCCAAAGTGCGCCAGCCCGACATCAGTCGTGCGCGATCGATGCTGGGCTGGGAGCCAGCCGTGCCGCTTCGGGAGGGCGTCGCCCGCACCATCGATTACTTCCGCTCGCTTGGCACCGAGCGGGTGGGCGCGCGTGGCTGAGCGGGTGCTGGTCACAGGCGCGGCAGGATTCATCGGCTCGCACCTCGTCGATGCGCTGCTGGCGCGCGGCGATCGCGTGTTAGGCGTCGACAACTTCGACGACTTCTACGACCCGGCCATCAAGCGCGCGAACATCGCCGGCGCGCGCTGCTCTTCGGCCTTCACCATGGCCGAGGCCGACGTGCGCGACCCGGCGGCGCTCGGCGCGGCGATGGACGAAATCGAGCCCGATGTGGTCGTGCACATGGCGGCGCGCGCGGGTGTCCGCCCATCGATTGCCGCCCCCGCGCTGTATGCCGACGTCAACGTTCGCGGAACCGCCGCGTTGCTCGATGCCGCGCGTGCGCGCGGCATTTCGCGCGTCGTGGTCGCATCGAGCTCGTCCGTCTACGGGAATGCGAGCCGTGTCCCGTTCTCCGAGGCCGATGCCGCGATCTCGCCGGTCAGTCCGTACGCCGCCACCAAACGCGCCGCCGAGCTGCTCTGTGAGACCTTCGCCGGACTCGAGCCGCGCCTTCGCATCGTGTCGCTGCGATTCTTCACGGTGTACGGACCCCGGCAGCGGCCCGATCTCGCGATCCACAAGTTCGCGGCGCTCATCTCGAGCGGTCGTCCGATTCCGGTGTACGGCGACGGGTCGTCGTCGCGCGACTACACCTACGTGACCGACACGGTGCAGGGAGTACTCGGCGCGATCGAGCGAACGCGCGATCCCGCGGTGCGGCACGAAGTCTATAATCTGGGCGAGTCGCAGACCACGACGCTCCGCGAGCTTATTGCATTGCTCGAGGATGCGCTTGGCCAGAAGGCCACGATCGACAGGTTGCCGCCGCAAGCAGGCGACGTGTCTTGTACGTACGCCGATATTTCGCGCGCACGCGACACGCTGGGCTATGCGCCGGCGGTGCCGATCCGCGATGGCATTCCTCGTTTTGTCGCATGGTTTCGCGACACCGCGGGCCGCGGCGCTGCTGCGCTCCGGTGAACCGTCTCCTCGAATCCGGGTATGACACCGCCGACATGTTTGTGAACGCGCTACGCCGCACGCTCCCATTGGTCGCTCTCGCCGGCCTCGCTGCTTGTCATCGGCATCCGTTCATTCCGGCAAGCTTTCCGTCGAAGGAGGCGCTGTTCCAAGCGTCTCTGCAGCAGCTCAAGCTGCACCACTGGGGCAATGCGGAAAACGGATTCGAGAAGTTGACTACGGATTTGCCCGCGCGCGATCCGCTGCTGCCCGCATCCTTCTACTATCTGGGCGAGGCGCACACCGGGCAGAAGGAGTACATCCTGGCGGCGCAGGCGTATTCCCGTGTGCCGGAGAGCTTCCCGGAAGACACGCTCGCCGGACCGGCGACGTTCAAGACCGGCGTCTCGTACGCGAAGTTGTGGCGCAAGCCATCCCTGGACCCGGACTACGGGCAGACGGCCATCACGACGCTGCAGAGCTTCATCGCGGCGTATCCGGATTCGCCGCTCAAGCCGCAGGCGCAGAAGGAAATCGACCGCCTAACGGAGTGGCTGGCGATCAAGAACTACGACACCGGCATGTTCTATTATCGGCGGAAGGCGTACGATCCGGCGATCATCTACTTCAACGATGTCGAGCGCTTGTATCCGACGACGCAGCACGCGAAGCTGGCGCTCATCCAGCTCGTGAAGTCGTACAAGCAGATCAAGTATCCGGAAGAAGTCGCGCAGACGTGCGCCACGCTCTACCAGAAATATCCGCGCGATCCCGATGTGAAGACGACGTGCGGACCGCCGCCGCATCCGACGGCAGCCACGCCGAAGCCCTGACCATCGTGCGACTGGGGCTCTTCGGCGGGACGTTCGATCCGCCCCACGTTGGGCATCTCCTTGCCGCGAGCGATGTGTACGAAGCGCTGCATCTGACCCGGGTCGTGTTCATCCCGGCAGCGAGCCAGCCGCTCAAGCAAGGCGCGGTGTCGGCATCGCCGTCCGAGCGACTGGCCATGCTGCGGCTCCTCGTGGGAGAGGACGCGCGATTCGAGGTCGATCCGATCGAAATCGACCGGGGCGGGTTATCTTACACGGTTGACACGTTGGAGGCGTACGCAACCCGGCACCCGGCGGTCGAGCGCATCCTGTTGATCGGTGAAGATCTCGCGGAGCAGATCGCCACGTGGCATCGGTCGGAGCGCATTGCCAGTCTGGCGCGCGTCGTGGTGCTCGCGCGCGGCAGAGACGCCGTGGCGCGCGATGCGCGCGGGTCGACACCGGCGCTGCCGGTAGAGCGAGTGGCGACGCGTCGCGTGGATGTGTCATCGAGCGAGATTCGCGCGCGCGTCGGCGCGGGACTGTCGCTTCGCGGGTTCGTGACTGAAGCAGTCGCCGACTACATTCGGGCGGCGGCGCTGTACCGATAGAGGAATGTCCCCATGTTGAAGCCATTGCTCACCGCGGTCTTCGGCACGCGCCACGAGCGCGAGATGAAGCGCGTTCAGCCGATCGTGTCCGAGATCAACGAGGAGTACGAGCGCCTGCAGAAGGTCTCGGACGAAGAGCTGCGCGCCCAGACCGGCAAGCTGCGCGCCATGATCCGCGAGCGCACCTCCGAGCTCGAGGTCAAGGTGGCCGAGCTCAAGGAGCGCAAGAAGCTGACGGCGGATGCGGAGGAGCGCACGCAGATCGACGATGAGCTGAACGGCCCCGACGGCCGCGGCGGCGTCGAGGGCGAGCTCCACGAGGCGCTCAGCGAGGTGCTGGACGAAATCCTGCCCGAGGCGTTCGCTACGGTGCGCGAGGCCGCGCGCCGTCTGTTAGGCACTACCGTGAAGGTGACAGGCCACGACATGACGTGGGACATGGTGCACTACGACGTCCAGCTCATCGGCGGCGTCGAGCTGCACCTGGGCAAGATCGCGGAGATGGCGACCGGTGAAGGCAAGACGCTGGTGGCGACGCTGCCGCTCTATCTCAATGCGCTCGCCGGCCGCGGCGCGCATCTCGTGACCGTCAACTCGTACCTGGCGCGCCGCGACGCCCAGTGGATGGGCCATCTGTACACGTACCTCGGCATGACGGTCGGGTGCATCGACGACACGGAGCCCAACACGCCCGAACACCGCGCCGCATACCTGTGCGACATCACGTACGGCACGAACAACGAGTTCGGCTTCGACTACCTGCGCGACAACATGGTGCACTCGGTGGACCAGCGCGTGCAGCCGCCGCACTGGTACGCCATCGTCGACGAAGTGGACTCGGTGCTGATCGACGAAGCGCGCACGCCGCTCATCATTTCGGGTCCCGTCGGCAACGAGAGCGACGCCGCGTACTTCGAGCACAACGCAGCGGTCGCGCGGCTGGTGCGCGCACAGACGGAAGACGCGAATCGGCTGGTCGGCGAAGCCGAACAGGCCCTCGCGGCCGACGACCGGCAGACGGCCGGCATGCGACTGTATCAGGCGCAGTTAGGCGCGCCCAAGAACAAGCGCCTCCTCAAGCTGCTCGCCGAGGGCGCCGGGAACAAGCAGCTCGTGCAGAAGATGGAGCTGGATCACATTGCCGACAAACGGCAGTCGGCCAGCCGCCAGCAGTTCGGCGACATCGAAGAGCGTCTCCTCTACGTGCTGGATGAGAAGAACCACACCGTGCACCTCACCGATCGCGGCGTGGACTTCCTCTCGCCCAACGATCACGACGCATTCGTGCTGCCCGACATCTCGGAAGCGGTGAGTCGCATCGATCACGATCCGGACCTGTCGCCGCAGGAGAAGCTCGAGGCCCGCGCGAATCTCGACCGCGAGTACGCGATCAAGAGCGAGAAGCTGAACATCATTCACCAGCTGTTGCGCGCGCACGCGTTGTACGAGAAGGACGTCAACTACGTGGTGCAGGACGGCCAGGTGTTGATCGTGGACGAGTTCACGGGCCGCACGATGCCGGGCCGGCGGTGGTCGGAGGGCTTGCACCAGGCCGTCGAGGCCAAGGAAGGCGTGCAGGTGAAGGGCGAGACGCAGACGCTCGCCACGATCACGATCCAGAATTACTTCCGCATGTACGAGAAGTTGGCGGGCATGACCGGTACGGCGGAAACCGAAGAGACGGAATTCCACGAGATCTACAAGTTAGGCGTGTCCGTGATTCCGACGAACAAGCCGGTGATTCGCGATGACCGCCACGATCTCATCTACAAGACGCGGCGCGAGAAGTACAACGCGATCATGCAGGAGACCGAGCGGCTGCACGGACTCGGCATCCCGGTGCTGATCGGGACGGTGAACGTCGACGTGTCCGAGACGCTCTCGCGCATGTTCCAGCGCGCGGGCCTCAAGCACAACGTCCTCAACGCCAAGTATCACCAGCGCGAGGCGGAGATCATCGCCGGCGCCGGGCAGCCCGGCGCGATCACCATCGCGACGAACATGGCCGGCCGC